>DATFFX010000119.1:0-2193 GCA_035249825.1 Gemmatimonadales bacterium
CTGGGATACCCCAACTCCTGGTGGGAGTGCCGGCCAATTCCTGTCTCCCAGCAGCTTTGGGCACACCGGCTTTACCGGAACCTCCATCTGGATCGACCCCGAGCGACAGCTCGCCATCGTCCTGCTGAGCAACCGGGTGAACCCCACCCGCAATAACCCCCGCTGGAACCCCGTACGCGGCCGCATCGCCGATCTCGTGATGACTACCCTGTTCGAGGACGCCAGATGAAACTCATCCTGTCCGATTGGCTCGTCATCGCCCTCTATTTCATCATCTCCGCCGCCATCGGTCTGGCATATACCCGGAAAGCGAGCCGGTCGCTCGAGGACTATTTCGTGTCGGGACGGGCCCTCCCCTGGTGGCTCGCGGGCACATCGATGGTGGCGACAACCTTCGCGGCGGATACCCCCCTGGCAGTGGCTGGCCTGGTGGCCAAATACGGGGTGGCCGGCAACTGGCTCTGGTGGAACGGTGCATTCTCCGGGGTCCTCACCGTGTTCTTCTTCTCCCGGCTGTGGCGTCGCGCAGGGGTACTCACCGATGTGGAGTTCGCGGAGCTGCGCTACGGCGGCCGTCCTGCCGCAGTGCTCCGGGGTTTCCGAGCGTTGTATCTCGCGCTGCCCATCAATCTCATCATCATGGGCTGGGTGACCCGCGCCATGGTCACCATTCTTGGAGTGACGCTGGATGTGAATCCCTGGAGCGCCGCCATACTGCTGTTCGGCGTGACCGCGCTTTACAGCATCTTCTCGGGCCTCTGGGGCGTCATCGTCACCGATGCCTTCCAGTTCGTGGTCGCCATGGGCGGCACCATCCTGCTCGCGGTATTCGCGGTTGAATCGGTGGGTGGTCTTACGGCTTTGACCGAGAAGGCGGCGGCGCACTTCGGATCGGCCGATGCCGCATTCGGAGTCCTGCCGCCGACGGATCAGGCGTGGCTACCGCTGTCGACCCTTCTGATCTTCCTCGGCGTGCAGTGGTGGGCGGCCTGGTACCCGGGTCAAGAGCCCGGGGGCGGCGGCTACGTGGTACAGCGGATTCTCTCGGCCAAGGACGAGCGTCATGGCCTGCTCGCCACGCTCTGGTTCACCATCGCCCACTATGCGCTGCGTCCCTGGCCGTGGATCCTCGTGGGCTTCGTCGGATTGCTTCGCTACCCCGGGCTTGCCAATCCGGAAGAGGGATACGTCCGGGTCATGGTGGACGTACTTCCTTCTCCTTTCAAAGGCCTGCTGCTGGCCGCCTTCGCTGCCGCGTACATGAGCACTATCAGTACCCACCTCAACTGGGGCGCGTCCTATCTGGTGAACGATGTGTACCTCAGGTTCATGAGACCGGATGCGGACCGCCGCTCGCAGGTTATCGCCTCCCGCGTTGCGACTGCTGTGCTGATGGTGCTCTCCCTCGTGGTGATGAGCTTTCTCACGAGTGTAGAGCAGGGCTGGAAGCTCCTGATCGGACTCGGCGCAGGAACAGGCCTCGTCTTCATCCTGCGCTGGTATTGGTGGCGCGTGAATGCCTGGTCCGAGATCAGCGCCATGATCGCGTCTTTCGTCACCTCGGTGCTCCTCGCGGCGTTCGACTACGATCTGGGCAACCCCGCGAGCGCCACCTACGCCAAGACTATGCTGATTACCGTCCTCGTTACGAGCGTCGTCTGGCTCACGGTGACCATGCTGACCGCGCCCGAGAGCGATGCCACCCTGGACGCATTCTATCGAAAGGTCCGGCCGGGAGGTCCCGGCTGGCGCGCAGTCTCGCACCGGCTCGGCTTCGCGAAAGACCCGATTCCGGGCGGCGCGCTGTCCTGGGTCAATTGGGTGGCCGGGGTAGCTGCGGTCTACTGCGCGGTCGTGTCGCTGGGCGCATTCTTGACAGGAACGCCGCTCCGTGGCGCCCTGTACGGAGTCGGTGCGATCGGGGCTTTCCTGTTGATACAACGCAACTTGCGTGCTGACCCTACACTGGCCACCGGCGTTGACAGCGCCGCGCGCCCTGAGTTAGGTTTGAACAGGCAAAAGTGAGCCTCTAGCCGGTTTCGCCCCCTCGGGGCAGGCCATAGGAGTCGTAAATGAGCGGCATTGAACAGCAGCAAGCCCCACCCACGGGATTCTCTCTCGTTATCACGGGCCGCGCCGCTGAAGAGGTGCAGAAGTTCATTGCCCAGGAGCAGGTTCCGGTCGAGAGCGCCG
>DATFFX010000120.1:0-4166 GCA_035249825.1 Gemmatimonadales bacterium
CGAAAGTTTACCCAGACGCACGGACTCGCGGTGTCGGTAATGGATTACAGCCCGCCAGCGCTCTCGCTGGATCCGCAGCAGCAAGGCGATTATCACAGCTCCACGATCGGTTCGTACGACCGATGGGCAATCCGCTATGGCTACTCCAGCCTCGGCGTCCGTGAGTTGGCGACAGCCGGCAGCAAGGGCTCGGACGCGACTCCACCCGTCTGGACGCCGGAGGCGGAGATCAACGCCCTTCGCACCGTGGCGGCGGAAGCAGCAAAGCCGGCCCACTTATATGGAACCGATGAAGACGCGGGATTCGGCGGCTTTGGTCTCGATCCGACCGTCTCACGCTACGATCAGACCAGTGATCCCCTGGAATGGGCCCGCGAGCGGGTCGCGTTGATCAATGGACTGTTCGATTCTCTCGATACCCGCATGGTAGCACCTGGGCAGGGCTACGCACGGCTGCGTGCCGCCTTCACCGATCTGCTGAATGATCGCTGGTACGCAATCCTGGTAACCACGAAGTACCTCGGCGGCGCTACGACGGCTCGAGATCACCGGGGTGATCCCTCCGCTCGGCCGGCTCTGGTGACCATCCCGGCAGCACGCCAACGTGAAGCGCTCGACTTCCTGATAGACGCCGGTTTTGGGGAACAGGCGTATAGCTTCCGGCCCGAGTTGCTCAGTCGCCTTGGCCCCGATCGCTGGAGACACTGGGGCTCGAGCTCCGGCACTGAGAAGCGGATCGATTTTCCGGTTCACAACTGGGCCTCGGCCCAGCAGGCCGCCCTGCTGGGGCAGTTACTGGACCCGGCGGTGCTGTCGCGGATTCGCGATGCGGAGCTTCGTGCCACGGAGTCCCAGCCCACCGTCACCATTCCCGAGCTGTTCAGCACATTGACCCGCTCAATTTGGGCCGAAGCCTATTCCGCAGCAGGCAGGGCGGCCGCACCCCGGAACATCACATCCGTCAGGCGCGACCTTCAGCGGCTCTATCTCAACAGTCTGATCCGGATGATCGTCAGTCCCCTGCAAGGCACGCCCGAGGATGCCCGTACTCTCGCCCGGGCGACCCTCGCGGATCTGGCTCCCGAACTGGACCGTGCACTTGCTCGTCGCGGAGCCGAGTTGGACTCGTACACCAGGGCACATCTGGTGGACTCGAGAGAACGGATCTCGCAAGCCCTCAACGCACAGCTGATTCAGACCGCCGATATGGCAAGGTAAACAATGGTTCTCCTGGCTTCCTCAGACCCCTCTCCTCTGGTGCAGACCGCCGTGTACATGGCGGGCGTGCTGGCCGGCTACGTGCTGCTGGTGCGTCCTGACGAATGGCAGACCGCATGGGATACCCTCCGCGATAGCTTGACCAAGCGCGACGACACCTGAAAAGCGGAGCCGGGCCGACATCAGTGAGCGGCGTTATAATGCTCCGATGCACTCGTCGTCCGCAGGGATGGCCCTTCAGGTTCGGAATCTTCGCAAGGCCTATCAGGATGTGGTCGCCGTAGACGGTCTCGATCTCGAGGTCTTCAGCGGTGAGTGCTTCGGACTTCTAGGTCCCAACGGTGCCGGGAAAACCACCACCATCGAGATATGCGAGGGGCTCAACACTCCCGACGCCGGAGAGGTCGTCGTCCTTGGTCGCACGTGGGCCAGGGAGGATCGAGAGCTTCGTGAGCGCCTGGGAATCTCCCTCCAGGAAACGCAATTCTCCGAGAAGCTGACGGTGGAGGAGACCGTACGCCTCTTTCGCAGCTTCTACCATGCCGGAGCATCTCCTGCCGCCATCATTGATATGGTGCAGCTGGGCGAGAAGGCCGGCTCCCGGGTCGGCGGTTTATCCGGCGGTCAGAAGCAGCGTCTTGCACTTGCCTGTGCCCTGGTGGGCGAACCGGAGCTTCTCTTCCTGGACGAGCCGACCACTGGCCAGGATCCCCAATCCCGCCGTCAGCTTTGGGGGTTGATCGAGGGACTCAAATCGGCTGGCCGCTCCATCCTCCTGACCACGCACTATATGGAAGAGGCCGAGCGGCTGTGTGACCGGGTGGCCATAGTAGACCACGGGAAGCGTATCGCCTTAGGGACCCCGCGTGAGCTCATTGCGGCACTCCGTGCCGAGCACGTGCTGGAGTTCGCCTTGGCAGACGGCGCCGCGGTGGACCAGGCGCCGCTCCTGGCAATCGACGGCGTCTGCGCCGCCATCCGGCATGACGGAACGTATCGCCTGCAGGTCGAGCAGCTGCATCTCGCCATGCCGGCACTCCTGGGCGAGCTTCGGCGACAGGGCGCTCATCTCGCCGAGCTGCGGACTCATTCAGCTACTCTCGAGGACGTGTTCGTTTCTCTGACCGGCAGGCACCTGCGCGATGAGTGAGTCGCGAGGCTGGGCCGACCACCCGCTGGTGCAACTCACGCGGGTGCGATACCGCGAGTTTTTCAGGGAGCCGGAGGCGGTTTTCTGGGTCTTCATTTTCCCGGTGTTGCTCGCCGCTGGCCTCGGCATCGCTTTCCGAAATAGAGCGCCGGAGCAGACCAGCGTTGCCGTAGTGGCGGCCGATACGGCACACTCGGAAATCATAGAAGCGCTGCGCCGGACCGATGGTGTCACCGTCTCTCTCCTGAGTGACTCGGCGGCCAACGAAGCGCTGCGAACCGGGGAGGCTGCGTTAGTGGTAGTCACCTCCCCGGACGGTGGGGTGGAATACCGCTACGATGATACGCGTCCGGAGAGCCGGATAGCACGACTGGTGGCGGACGATGCGTTACAGCGCGCGGCGGGGCGCCGCGATCCTGTCTCCCTCCGGGAACGGCTGGTTCACGAGCGTGGCTCCCGGTACATCGACTTCCTGGTTCCCGGGTTGCTGGGAATGAACCTGATGGGGAGTGGCATCTGGGGCGTGGGGTTTGCGATCGTCGACGCGCGGAAGAAGCGGCTGCTGAAACGTCTGATCGCGACACCCATGTCCCGCCCTCAGTATCTGGCGTCGTTCGTGCTCTCCAGACTGACTCTGCTCGTCATTGAGGTCGGCCTCCTCCTCGGTTTCGGAGCGTTGGTCTTCGATGTTTCGCTCCGCGGATCGCTGCTGGTCCTGGTCGGCATCTGCGTCGTCTCGTCCCTCGCGTTCACATCACTCGGCCTGCTGATATCCTCGCGGGTTCAGACGATGGAGGGTGCGTCGGGGTTCATGAACCTCGTCATGCTCCCGATGTGGATCTTCTCGGGAGTCTTTTTCTCTGCTGCACGTTTTCCAGACTCGATTCAGCCGTTCATCCAGGCGCTTCCCCTGACGGCGGTGGTCGATGCGCTGCGAGCAAACATTCTCAGAGGGGCCGGCTGGGAAGCCCTCGCCCCGGAGATCGCAGTCATTCTCGGATGGATGGTGGTGAGCTTCGTCCTGGCGGTGCGGATGTTCCGCTGGCGATAATACCCCTGATTGACGAGTCTCCGGGCGGTCGCCATGTTCTACCGCGGCAGCATCTTCGTAGCCGATCACGGAAGGAGGACTCCATGAAACGAATGTTCAAGGTGCTCAGTGCCTATGCAGTCATATCGACAATGGCGGGCCTCCAGGTGGTGGCTGCCCAGGAGGGCAAGCCGGGCCCCGAGCACGCGCGCCTGGGACACTTCGTCGGTAAGTGGACCAGTGAGGGTGAGCTAAAGCCAGGTCCCATGGGACCCGGGGGAAAGATGAGGTCCACCGACACCTGCGAGTGGTTCGAAGGCGGCTTCAGCGTCATCTGTCGCTCGGAAGGCACTGGACCAATGGGACCAAGCAAGAGCATCGGCATCCTCGGTTACAGCCCCGAGGAGAAGGTCTACACCTACTACGGCGTGGACAACTCGAACATGACGATGTCGAGCGTGCCCAGGGGGACTGTAAAGGGAAATACGTGGACCTACACTGATGAAACCACGATGGGCGGCCAGAAGGTGAAGTCGCGGGTCACGATCAAAGAGCTCTCGCCCACGTCGCACACCTTCAGGATGGAAATGCAGGGACCCGATGGAAAATGGATGCCGGTGATGGAGAGCAAGAACACGAAGGTGAAGTAAGCGGGTAAGTGGGTAAGCGGGTAAGAACAGAGGGCGAAAAAACGGCCCCCGGGAACTGATCTCGGGGGCCTTTTTTCTTACCCGCTTACCCACCTACCCGCTTACCGCCCTCACTCCT
>DATFFX010000121.1:0-2719 GCA_035249825.1 Gemmatimonadales bacterium
ACCCGCGCCTCCGGGAAACCACCGTGGTACGGCTGCGTCGAGCCTGCAACCGCCGACTAGCCGATGCCTGCCGCTGGTGGGCGTTTAACGCCACCCTCAACTCCCCCGGCGCGAAGGCCTTCTACCTGCGCCGTCGCACAACCGGTGACGGGCATGAGGCCGCCCTGCGCCGGCTGGCCAACAAGCTGCTCGGCCAGCTGCATCACTGCCTGACCCACCGCGTCCATTACGACGAGCAAGCCGCCTGGCCCGACTTGCAACCGGCGGCCATCCACGCCGCCTGACCCATAACGGATTTTTCTATCCTCCTGCCCCGGCCGACAGTGGCCGCCCACGGATCGCAGGTGGGAGGGTCAAGGACTGCCGAAGGCAGGCGCGTAGCGCCGCGCAGCGTCCTTGACCCTCCCACCTGCGACCCGCACAATCTGCCACTCCGGCCGGCGGCGCCCGGACACCTTGCACTCAACGCCGATGGGGTGTCTTTGCCGAGCTCGCTCTCGCCATCTGAACAGGATGTCTCCAGCGTCGAGCGCGTCTTGCCTTCCGCTAACGCAACAGCCCCTCGGGAGCGGTAGACGTGTCGAGTGGCCGGAGGGAGTCTCACCCTCCGGCTCTCGCAGATCCCGGCGTGAACCTCTCGGCTCACCGGGCTCCTGTCATCCGGCTCTGGCCGCTGCTGTTCTCGTTCGCACTTCCCATCTCCAGTGGGCGAGGAGTCCTGGTCGGGACTTCTTGATCGCGGCCAGGGTTCGCGACGCCCGGCGGGGTGCCCGTCGCAGGTGTTTGTACTTGCGTCTGGCCCACCGCACCAGGTACCGGTCGATGTGGAACAGCACGCGCGCGGTCTCCGACGGGCGGAAGTGCCCGAAGTAGGCCGCCCACGCACCGGCTTTCGCGTTGATCATCTTGGCGATGTCGTGGAAGCTCAGGTCGCTGCGCAGGTGAAAACGCATCCGGCGGATCTGCTGCCGGATGGCTGTGGCGGCTTTGCCGCTGATCGCCGGGGTGAAGGTCGTGAACATCGTTCCGTCCTTGCGCTTGGCCGATCGCGGCTTGAACGTGTACCCCAGGAAGTCGAACGACACCTGCCGGTGACGGCCGTGGCGGTTGCTGTCCTTGCAGTACACGATGCGGGTCTTGTCCGGGTGCAATCGCAGCCCGCCGCATTCCGCCAGACGCGAGGCGATCGCGTCTTTCACCCTTCGGGCCTGCTGCTCGCTCACGCAGTGCACGATCACGTCGTCGACGTACCGCTCGAATGGCACGTGCGGGAATTCCCGCGCCATCCAGGTGTCGAAGGCGTAATGCATGAAAACGTTAGCGAGTAGCGGGGAGATCGAAGCGCCTTGCGGGCTGCCCCGATCCCGAGCGGTGACCGGTCCGTCCGTCTGCCGCAGCGGCGCCTTCAGCCACCGCGCGACGTACAGAAGGATCCACGCCTCGTCGGTGTGGTGGGCGACCGCCTTGAGAATCAGATCATGATCAAGGTTGTCGAAGAAGCCCTGTATGTCCAAATCGATCGCCCACGCGTACTGCCAGCACCGCGCCCGGCACGTGGCCACCGCGTCCAGCTGACAGCGACCCGGGCGGTAGCCGTAGGAGTCGGGGTGAAACACCGGTTCCACCAACGGCTCCAGATAGGCCACCACCACCGTCTGCGCGATTCGATCTGCAACAGTGGGCACTCCCAGCACCCTTGTGCCACGACCCCCATCCTTGGGAATCTCCACCATCCGCACCGGGGCAGGAAAATAACTCCCTGACGACATCCGGTTCCACAGCTTGTACAGGTTATTCTTGTAATCCTGTGCGAACTGCTCGACCGTGACACCGTCGACCCCGGCCGCTCCCCTCTTGCTCCTGACCTTCTCAAACGCCGCCGCGACCACCTGCTTGGAGATCTCAAACGGCTTCGAGCCTGGCTCGCTCATCCGGCTCCTCCCGGGCACTCCGGTTGACCATCAGTTAAACCTGGATGACCCGTCCCCTTCGCTCCGCCCGCATTACCAGGCATCACCGCTACTACGAGACGGTCCGCCCCTGTGCCTCACTACCGGTACTCAACCCCTTAAGGCTCATCACCTCTTGGAGCGCTCCCTCTCGCCCCGGCTGGCTGCCGGGGACACTTTCGAGACGACAGGTTCCCGCGTTTCCGTGCAGAAGCCCGAACCAAGCTCGCGCCACCTACATGCCGGACACCACCTGGGCGGTAAGCAGGTATCCCCCAGACTCATCCCAGAGACAAGACCAGTCCCCGGTTCTGATGTCGTCTGAACTTTCGACACTTCAACGGTGGTTCGCTCGCGCTCGCCTTCTTGATCCCTACCTGACGCGCTCTCGGCACGCCGTTTCCGCATCGCTCACCACCCCGGCTCTTAACCGACGCAGCATGCGGTGGTTTGAAGCCACCCCCTGCAGAGCGGCTCCGGAGGGCCCACCTCCATCTCCTGCACAGTTACTCGCATCAGCAGAACCCGATCTACATCGGCTTCCCCCTTCTGCGCGCGCGGCGCACGATCTGGATTTTTGTCCAGGTCAGAGCCGTGGAGCCGCCTCGGGGATCGAACCCCGGACCTGCTCATTAGGAGGAGGCCGCACCCCGCTCCCTATGGCTCCTACCAGCAGCAATAGTTACAGATCCCACACCTTGGGTGCAACAGCGGCACCGTTAGACTTGAGTTCCCACCACGTTTGATTCCACGGCGGGCTGGCTGCACCA
>DATFFX010000122.1:0-11362 GCA_035249825.1 Gemmatimonadales bacterium
GACCGGGTAACCCAGGCTGGCGACTCCTGGACTATAGGAGCAGGACTGCCAGCGCCGCTCGCAGCCCGGCGTACCGCAGAGGCCGGCTTCGCCGGCCTGCACATCTTCGTCGGCGTGCCCGGCACGGTTGGCGGTGGAGTGTACATGAACGCCGGGTGTCACGGCGGAGATTGGTCGGAGGTGGTCGAGCGGGTGACCGTGGTCGATGACACCGGTCAGGACACGATCGTAAGCCGACGTGACATCGCGTTCACCTATAGGCGAAGCGGGCTGGACCGCCGCCTGGTACTCGAGACCACAGTGCGGCTCCGCCGGGAAGAGCAGAAGTACCTCGATGAGGCCATCACCGAAATGTTCGAGTGGCGTCAGCGGGGTACTCCGTTCAATCAGCCCTGTTGCGGCAGCGTCTTCAAGAATCCGGCGGGGCCGAGCTGGAAACAGGAGAGTGGGCCCCGTACTGCGGGGCAGCTCATCGAGGCTGCCGGACTGAAAGGATACGGCATTGGCGGGGCCCAGGTCTCTCCGATGCACGCGAACTATTTCGTGAATACCGGCAGCGCCACAGCGGCGGACGTGAAGCAGCTGATCCGGCATGTGCAGAGGGTGGTCGAAGAGAAGTTTGGCGCGAGGTTGGAGCCGGAGGTGAAGATGATCGGCAGTCGGGGGGAGTATCTCAATGAAGGTGAGAGGTAAGAGGTGAGAGGGAAGAGGTGGTTCCCCGAATGCCCGCGATTGTATCCCGTACAGGTCGGTTCTCTTGCATCACGTCTTACTTCTCACCTCTCACTTCTTACCTGAATGCCCGACTACTTCGTCCACGAGTCCTCCTACGTCGATGACGGGGCTGTTATCGGCCGAGGCACCAGAATCTGGCACTTCTGCCACATCATGCCCGGCTCGGTGATTGGCGAGAGGTGCAATCTGGGGCAGAACGTCGTGGTCATGGGTGGTGCCCAGCTGGGAAACAACGTCAAGGTGCAGAACAACGTCTCCATTTATGAGGGTCTCGTGCTGGAGGACGATGTCTTCTGCGGGCCCAGCTGTGTCTTCACCAACGTGGTGACCCCCCGGAGCCACGTGTCGCGAAAGTCGGAGTATCGGCGAACTCTGGTACGACGCGGTACATCTATCGGCGCAAATGCCACCATTCTCTGTGGCATCACATTGGGCGAATACAGCTTTATCGGTGCCGGCGCCGTGGTCCGGAGTGATGTGCTGCCCTTCGCCCTGATGGTCGGAGTCCCTGCCCGTCGCGCAGGCTGGATGTGTCAATGCGGGATACGGCTGACTCTGCAGGATGGTCACGCGGAGTGTGCGACGTGTGGCGCCACCTACCAGGAAGCAGAAGGACGCCTTCGTCTGATTGACCCACCCCGGACACTCGGCTAACTTCTCTGGCTGTCGAAGGTTCCGTGTTTTCCCCCGCCCACAGGGTCTCCGGTGAGCGTACCCCTGCTTGACCTGGTCGCGCAGTACCAGACCATCAAGGACGATGTGCTCGCGGCCATGATGGCCGTCATCGAGCGGCAGGGCTTCATCATGGGTCCGGAGGTGATGCAGCTCGAGGCCGAGATCGCCAGGCTTTCCCATGCCAAGCACGGTGTGGCCTGTGCCAGCGGTACGGACGCGCTGCTGCTGCCGCTGAAAGCCCTGGATCTTCGACCCGGCGACGAAGTCATCACGACGCCCTTCACCTTCTTCGCCACGGCCGGCGCGGTTCACAATGCAGGGGGTACTCCCGTCTTTGTCGATATCGATCCTGCCACCCTCAACATCTCGCCCGCCGCGATCGAGGCCGCGATCACGTCCCGCACTCGCGCCATCATTGTCGTACATCTGTTCGGGCAGATGGCGGCAATGGAGGAACTCGTTCCGCTGGCGGCTCGCCATGGGGTTGTCCTGATCGAGGACGGCGCACAGTCCATTGGGGCTCGACGCAAAGTTGACGGGACCTGGCGGATGTCCGGCGAGCTTGGAACGGTGGGTACCCTGTCCTTCTTCCCCACAAAAAATCTCGGTGCATGGGGCGACGGGGGACTGATGGTTACCCAGGACGATGCCATGGCCGAGCGCCTGGGCCGGCTGAGATTGCACGGAGGGTCGCGCCAGTACCTGCACGAGGAGGTGGGTACCAATAGCCGGCTGGACAGTCTTCAGGCCGCCGTTCTGCTGGCCAAGCTGCCTTATCTGGCCGGCTGGACTGAGGCGCGGAAGCAAAATGCTGCCCGCTACACTGCGGCGTTTACAGGACACTCCGAGATTTGTGCGCCAAGGGTAGACTCGGCCAATGATCACATTTTCCACCAGTACACTATCGAGGTACCCCGGCGTGACGAGCTCCAGGCTTCTCTCAAGTCAAAAGGCATCGGTCACGCGGTGTATTACCCGCTGGCCCTTCACTTGCAGCCGTGCTTCGCGCATTTGCGTTACAGCTCCGGCAGTCTGCCTGTAGCGGAAGCAGCCATGCGCTCCGTGCTGTCATTGCCCATATACCCCGAGTTGAAACGTGATCAGCAGGACAGGGTCATAGAGGCGGTCCAATCTTTCTACCGGTGAGCTGAGCCGCATGAGCGTCGCGCAGGATCTGATCGCCAAAGCCGAACGCCGTCAGATCCTCTTCGGGATAGTCGGACTGGGGTATGTCGGCTTGCCTCTGGCTGTGGAGCTCGCGCGCGCAGGTTACCGGGTGCTGGGTTTCGACGTGAACCCGGAGGTCGTGGACGGCCTCAACGAGAGCCGCTCGCACGTCAAGGACGTGAGCGAGGAGCAGCTTCGGAAGGCGATGGAGTGCGGCCGTTTTGCCGCCACCACAGATATGGGGCGGTTGTCCGAGGCCGATGCCATCTCCATCTGTGTCCCCACTCCGCTTTCCAAGTTCAAGGATCCGGACGTCAGCTACATCGTTGCCGCAACCGAGGCGGTGAAGCAGCATCTGCGGCGCGGCCAGGCCATCGTCCTGGAAAGCACCACCTACCCGGGTACTACACGAGAAATCCTCCTGCCTGCGCTGGAGAGCACCGGTCTGACGGTCGGCAAGGACTTTTTCCTGGCATTCAGCCCGGAACGAGTTGATCCGGGAAACCCCACCTATGGAACACGAAACACGCCCAAGGTGGTTGGAGGGATCACTCAGGATTGCCAGAGGGTGGCAGTAGCGCTCTATCAACCGGCAATCGACACGCTGGTTCCCGTCTCGACGACTGAAGCAGCGGAGCTGGTGAAGCTGCTGGAAAACACGTTCCGCAGCGTGAATATCGGGCTGGTAAACGAGATGGCGATCGTGTGCGACAAGCTTGGGGTAGACGTATGGGAAGTGATCGAGGCCGCGGCTACCAAGCCGTTCGGCTTCATGAAATTCCTGCCCGGTCCCGGGCTGGGAGGTCACTGCATTCCGATCGACCCCCACTATCTCGCATGGAAGATGCGGGGCCTCAACTACAAGACCCGCTTCATCGATCTCGCGGGCGAGTTGAACACCGAGATGCCGATGTTCTGGGTCCGAAAGCTGTCCGAGGCGCTCAACAGCCAGGGTAAGGCAGTGCAGGGGTCCTCGGTCCTGGTGCTTGGGGTCGCCTACAAGCGTGACATCGAGGATATTCGCGAGAGCCCTGCTCTCGACATCATCCGTCTGCTCGAGGGACAGGGAGCGAAGGTCAGCTACTTTGATCCTCATGTATCTCGATTTCGCGAGAACGGGCACGAGTTCCGCTCCGTCGAGTTGACCCCCGAGCGGGTTGCCGCCGCCGACTGCGTCATGATCGTCACCGATCACACGTCCGTCGATTACCGGATGATCAAGCGCAACGCAAAGCTGGTGGTCGACACTCGTAACGCAATCCCGAAAGAGGTATGACATGCACGTGGCGGTGATCGGAAGCGGATATGTCGGTCTGGTGGCCGGAGCCTGTTTTGCGGAGACCGGCAACGATGTCATCTGCGTGGATGTGGACGCGGAGAAGATCGCCCGGCTGAAAAATAACGAGCTGCCCATCTACGAGCCGGGACTCGAGCCAATGGTCAGGCGGAATCAGCAGGAAGGCCGGCTCTCATTCACGACCGACATCGGTGCCGCCATTCGCGGCTCCCGGGTCGTCTTCATCGCGGTTGGTACCCCGCCCGGCGAGGATGGCTCGGCCGACTTGAAGCACGTGCTGGCGGTGGCTCGTGAGGTGGGCCGCCACATGAACGAGCCCAAGATCGTTGTCACCAAATCGACGGTACCGGTCGGCACCGCAGAAAAAGTACGGAGCGCGGTGAAGGCCGAGACCAACGTTCATTTCGCGGTCTGCTCCAATCCCGAGTTCCTCAAGGAAGGTGCTGCCATCGAGGACTTCATGAAACCTGACCGCGTGGTGGTCGGTGTGGACGATGACGAGGCAAAAGAGACCATGGGGGAGCTGTATGCCCCCTTTACTCGCCAGGGTGGGAATCGGGTGCTCTTCATGGATATCGCGTCGGCCGAGGTCACCAAGTACGCGGCTAACGCCATGCTTGCCACCCGCATCTCCTTCATGAACCAGATGGCGATGTTCTGCGAGCTGGTCGGCGCCGATGTGAATCATGTCCGACTGGGCATCGGATCGGATCAGCGCATTGGACGCGCGTTCCTGTACCCCGGACCCGGCTATGGTGGTTCATGCTTTCCGAAGGATGTGAAGGCGTTGATCCGCACCTCCGACGAGCTCGGCCTGTCGCTGGATGTGCTGAAGGCCGTCGAAGAAGTGAACGAGTGCCAGAAGCTCGTGGTGCTGCACAAGACGCTGCGCTATCTGGGTCAGGACCTGAACGGCAAGATCATCGGCGTTTGGGGTCTCGCGTTCAAAGCCGAGACGGACGACATGCGTGAGAGTCCCACGATCCCGCTGATCGACGGGCTCCTGCGTGCCGGGGCCCGGGTGCAAACTCACGATCCCAAAGCCACTGACTCAGCACGAACCATCTTCGGTGATCGCGTGATGTACGCCGCCGATCCCTACAGTGCGGCCCATGGGGCTGATGCACTGATCCTCATGACGGAGTGGCTGCTTTACCGGAACCCGGACTTCGAGCGAGTACGGAAACTGGTCCGGCGCCCGCTGCTCATCGACGGACGGAACCTCTACGATCCAGAGAGAATGGCTTCACTGGGCTTCGAGTACCACGGGATCGGCCGGGCCAGCAGGTGAGTCGTGTGCTGGTGACGGGTGCCGCCGGCTTCATCGGTTCTCATGTGGTGGAGGCGCTCGTCGCCAACGGCGATGAGGTCATCGGGATAGACAACTTCGATCCGTTCTATGCCCGGGCCATGAAGGAGCGGAATCTGATCGAGGTGGGCCAGCACTCCAGCTTTTCCTTTCGCGAGATGGACCTGCTGGACGTGCCAGAGGTGCGCGGCCTGCTCACCTCCGACACCGTCATCCTTCACCTCGCCGCGAAAGCAGGAGTGCGTCCCTCGCTGGCGGACCCGGTGGGCTACGCCCGGGCCAATGTGACCGGTACGGCGGCCATGTTCGAGGCTGCCCGGCAGGCTGGCGTGAGCCGGATTGTCTTCGGTTCGTCCTCATCGGTGTATGGAGACAGCACTCCGGTGCCCTTCCGGGAAGACGCGCCTGCCACGGTCCCGGTATCACCTTACGCAGCAACCAAGCGAGCAGGTGAGCTGCTTCTCAGCTCCGTGGCTCCGATTTATCAGTTCAGGGCGGCATCATTACGCTTCTTCACGGTTTATGGGCCCCGGCAGCGGCCCGATCTGGCAATTCACTCGTTCGCCCGCAAGATGGTCGACGGTGAGACGCTCACGCTATTCGGTGACGGCTCCCAGGCCCGCGATTACACGTACTGCGACGACATTGTGGCGGGAGTGCTTGCTGCCATAGACTGGACCGCGACTGCGCCAATAGGAGTAGAGACGTTCAACCTCGGAGGCAGCCGTTCCATCCCCACCGAAGCCATGGTCGCTGAGATCGCCCGCGCCCTTGGTGCAGAACCGAAGATCGAATGGGCGCCGATGCAGCCCGGCGATGTGCAGCAGACTGCCGCCGACCTGACGAAATCAGGCACAATGCTGGGATATGCTCCAAAAACGCCGTTCCCTGAGGGCATCCGACGGTTCATCCGATGGTTTCGGGAGGCTTATGGCCGCGCAGACTGAGCTCCTGCTGGCACGCGCCCGGGAGCGATTCGTCGTGCAGGACTACTATGGAGCCGTTCACCTGCTGGAGTCGGTTGTCGACTCTGGGCGAGCATTCGCGGATGTTCATCACCTTCTCGGGGTTTCGCTCTCGTTGCTGGGTCAGTCTGACCGGGCCCTGGACGAGCTCGGCCGCGCACTCGAGCTCAATCCTCAGTACGTCGAAGCCTTGATCCATCAGGGATTGGTGCTGAACGAGCTGGGACGAACCGACGAGGCCCAGGAGGCCTTCGGCCGGGCTGCCGAGCACCTCGCGAAACCAACCGCAGGGCTTCCGGCGCCTGTAGCTGCCCAGTTGGCCAACCGCCACGCCGAGCTGGGCGAAACCTACGCCGCAGCGGGGGCGGTGACCCGCGCCATTCAGCAATACGAGGCAGCCCTCGAGCTGGGTCCCGCATTTCATGATCTGCGTTACCGTATGGCGCGACTGCTCCTGGAAGCGAGCCGTCCTTTGGAGGCCCGCGAGGCGTTGGAGGAAGTCGTTCGCGCCAGCCCCAATTTCGTGGAGGCCGAAGCTGCCCTGGGCCTGGCCCACTATCTCTCGGGAGATGCGGGCGGCGCCCGGTCTGTCTGGGAAGACTGCCTGGCGCGTCGCCCCGAGAACGCCAGGGTCGAGGCGTATCTCGCCATGCTAGCTCGCGCGGGTCAGTGAAGCTGAGCCGGTGGGTTCCGCAAGCGCTGCTGCTCGGAACAACGGCCTGTAGTGCTGCCGGAGACCACGAGCGTTTGGGCGATCAGGCGTACGGTGAGTCGCGCTACGCTCAAGCGTTGGCCGAGTATCGCCAGGTGCTCGCCGACAACCCTGACGCTCGAGTCTGGGCCAAGGCCGGTGCGGCCGCCCTCCGCACCGGCAATCTCGAAGTCGCAGCGGATGCGTACCTGAAGCTCGCGGCGGAAGATCCCACTCGAGCCGAGGAAGCGGCGGAGGGGTTGGAGACCGTCGCCCGCGCAGCCGAGCGCGGCGGCGATGGAAAGAGGCTCCAGGCGGCAGTGATCGGGTTGGGAGCGATCGCGCCGGACCGCTCCACTGGGCGATACGCCCTGGAACTGATTCGGCGCCCCGGAGCGGAAGCAACGGACCTGGTCGCCGTGCTTCCCGGGGCGATCGCCGTAGCTCCCGATCCGCAAACCGTGGATTCCCTACTGGTGGTGTATGGTGCGGCCCTCAGGGAAACCAGTGGCTGCGGTGAAGCCCTTGGCGCCTTTCAGGCAGGTCTTCGGCGCACCAAAGTGGCTGCACTGCGGAACCGCGCCGAGGAAGGCGTAGCGGCCTGCTCGCTTTGGGTGGGTCTGCGGTCGGAGGCCCTGGGAAAGCCTCAGGACGCCGTGTTGTGGTTCGCCGCGGCAATCCGCATCGATTCGAGCACAACTGTGGGCCGGCGGGCACTGGTTGGATATGGCGACGCCAGGCTGCACCTTGGCGATACAATCGGAGGGGCGTTGGCCTATCAGACGGTCGTCTCGGATGCCGTACAGTCCGATTCGATTCACCAGATGGCGCTCGACCGGCTGGCCGAGCTCCGCGGAAGGGCGCCGTTCGATTCTGCCCGCATCATTCTGCAATGAAATACCGCATCTGGGCTGCGGCCGGGTTGTTCCTGGCGGCGTGTGGAGGGGGACGGCCGGTTGCTGATCCGACGGTCGCTCCTGCCGCGCCTTCCGGTCCGCTCGAGACCGCGTCTCCCCAGGAGGTGAATTCGCTGTGGACCAGGGCGGAGGCGGCGGTTCGCCAGGGCAAATGGGGGGATGCCGAGCAGCTGCTCGAGCGCGTGCTGCTGGAATTCGGGCCAGGGGACCCGCGCATCTCGCAGGCCCACTTCTGGCTCGGGGAATCCTACTTCGCCCGAGGCCGGCAGCTCGAAGCGGCGCGCGAGTTTCGTAAGGCCTCGGACGATACCCCGAATCATCCTATCGCCCCGGAAGCACTGTTGCGGGTCGGCGATGTATATGCCGATCTGTGGCGGCGGCCTGAGCTGGATCCTACCTACGGACAAACCGCGCTTGCCACCTATCAGGAGCTGCTCAATCGCTATCCTGCCACCGACGCCGCCAAACGGGCACAGCTGCGCATCAACGAGCTCAACGAGCGGTTCGCGTACAAGAGTTATCGAGCCGCGATGTTCTATTACCGGTTGAAAGCGTACGACTCGGCAATCCTGTACCTGAAAGACCTGATCGCGAATTATCCGAAGTCCGCAGTGGCTCCCAATGCGCTGGTGAAATTGGTGCAATCGTACAAGGCCCTGGGATATCGAGAGGACGTTCAGGAGACCTGTGATTACCTCCGGCGGTTCCATCCCAGGGCACCCGAAGCAGGAGAGGTCTGTCCGACGGGCTCTACCGGGGCCTGAACGCCGATGATCGGCCTCTTCGGTGGGTCCTTCGATCCGGTACATCACGGCCATCTCATCGTGGGCCAGGTTGCCGCCGAGAAGCTGAAGCTCGACTCCCTTCGATTTCTTCCCGCCCGCGAACAGCCGTTCAAGGTTGGCCGGCATCGCGCCTCCCCGGAGCACCGCGCCGCCATGCTGGCTTTGGCGCTGGAGGGCGCTCCCGGGTTCACGGTCGAGCGCAGTGAGCTGACCCGTTCGGGCCCTTCCTACACTGTGGATACGCTGAGGGACCTGCGGGAGCGGGAGCCAGGAGCGCAGTTCGTGCTCCTGGTTGGTGCCGATGCGGCCGCGGAGCTGCCCGCGTGGAGAGAAGCGCAACGGCTGCCCGAGCTGGCTCGAATTGTGGTGTTTGGTCGCCCCGGATCCCCGGTTCCTTCGCTGCCCTGGATCAAGGCCACCGTGGAGGTGCCCGTCATCGAAATTTCAGCGACCGAAGTCCGTCGCCGGGCTCGGCAAGGGCAATCGCTGCGATACTGGGTGCCCGATGTCGTGGCCGAGTACATCAGTACGCACCAGTTATATTTGGACCCAGAATGATCAAGTCATTGATGACGTCGGTTTTCGGCACGCGATTCGACCGGGAACGCAAGCGTATTCAGCCGATCGTGGACGAAATTCATCGCCACGAGGAGCGGCTGAAGGACCTGAGCGAGACCGAGCTGAAGGCTCAGACCACCCGTTTCCGCGAGCGTCTGGCGGAGCGTACCGGCACGCTGAAGGCCGAGCTGGACCAGGTACGCGAGGCCAAGCACGCGTGTGCCGACCCGGTCGAGCGCGACGGACTGGAAAACCGCTTTCAGGAGCTCGAGACCGCGTACAAGAAGGAGCTCGCGGCCGGCCTGGACGCAATACTACCGGAGGCATTTGCCACGGTGCGGGAGGCCTGCCGCCGGTTGCTCGGCACGACGGTTCAGGTGACTGGGCACGAGCTGATCTGGGACATGGTGCCCTATGACGTGCAACTCATCGGCGGGGTCGTCCTGCACCAGGGCAGGATCGCCGAGATGGCAACCGGCGAGGGTAAAACGCTCGTTGCTACCCTGCCGCTGTACCTCAACGCCCTGGCCGGCCGGGGCGCCCACCTGGTCACCGTCAACAACTACCTGGCGCGCCGGGACTCTCAGTGGATGGGTCACGTATTCAGGTATCTGGGGCTGACCGTAGCCTGCCTGGATGACACCGAGCCGTCTTCACCGGAGCGCCGGGCCGCCTATCTGGCCGATATCGCATACGGTACCAACAACGAGTTCGGCTTCGATTACCTGCGTGACAATATGGTGTTCTCGCTCGACCAGCGGGTTCAGCGCGAGCACGCTTACGCCATCATCGATGAGGTGGACTCCATCCTCATCGACGAGGCTCGAACCCCGCTCATCATCTCGGGGCCGGTGGGCAATGAGACGGATGAGAAGTATGCCCAGTTCAGCCGGCAGGTAGCCGAACTGGTGCGCAAGCAGACCGGTGTGGCGAATACACTGCTGGCCGAAGCAGAGAAGCTGCTGGAAGACCCGAAGACCCGGAACGATGCCGCGCTCAAGCTCTATCAGGCGCGGTTGGGTATGCCGAAGAACAAGCGGTTGCTCAAAATGCTGAACGAGACGGGAGCCAAGCAGCTGGTGCAGCGGATGGAGCTCGACGCGATAGCGGATCGCAAGCTGCCCATGAAGCAGCAGCGGATGCGGGATCTGGAAGAGACGCTTTACTTCGTGCTGGACGAGAAGGGGCATTCCGTTCATCTCACCGATCGTGGCTCCGAGGCCATGTCGCCGAACGACCCCGGTCTATTCCTGGTGCCGGACATCTCGGAAGAGATCCACGCCATCGACCGCGATCCGGAGCTTTCGCCGGCGGAGCGGGTCGAGCGGCGCAGGCAGGTAGAGTCGGATTACGCCATCAAGAGCGAGAAGCTCCACATCATTCATAAGCTGCTGCAAGCCCACGTCCTGTACGAAAAGGAAGTGGATTACCTGGTGCAGGACGGCCAGGTGATGATCGTCGATGAATTCACCGGGCGGGTGATGACCGGCCGGCGCTGGGCGGATGGTCTACACCAGGCGGTTGAGGCGAAAGAGGGAGTCCAGGTCAAAGGCGAGACCCAGACCTTCGCCACCATCACCATTCAGAATTACTTCAGGATGTACGACAAGCTGGCGGGAATGACCGGCACGGCGGAGACGGAAGAGACCGAGTTCTATCAGATCTACGGCCTCGAGGTCAACGTCATCCCGACCCACCGGCCTGTTCGCCGTCTCGATCAGCCTGACCGGATCTACAAGACCCGCAAGGAAAAGCACGACGCCATCATGGCCGAGGTGGAGCGGCTGCATGGACTCGGATGGCCTATTCTCATCGGTACCGTCAACGTCGACGTTTCCGAAACCCTCTCTCGCCAGCTGAAGCGCCGGGGCCTCAAGCACGAGGTGCTCAACGCGAAGTATCACCAGCGTGAGGCGGAGATCGTGGCCGGAGCCGGCCAGAAATCGGCTATCGTGATCGCCACCAACATGGCCGGCCGGGGCACCGACATTAAGCTGGGCAAGGAGCTTGATCTGTCTGCGCCTGAGGCGGGGCTCCAGATCATCGGTACCGAGCGCCACGAGTCCCGCCGCATCGACCGCCAGCTCCGAGGCCGCTCGGGCCGCCAGGGCGATCCCGGTCAAACGATCTTCTTCCTGTCGCTCGAAGATGACCTGATGCGGTTGTTCGGCTCTGATCGGATCGCCCGCTGGATGGACAAGAGCGGAGCCGAAGAGGGCGAAGTCATTACCGGTGGTCTGGTCACCCGGGCCATCGAGCAGGC
>DATFFX010000123.1:0-6057 GCA_035249825.1 Gemmatimonadales bacterium
GGGACAGTGACGGGCAGTCAGAAAACGGGGCGGATCAACTTGATATTGGCTCACTCGTGCGGTTGGAGAGTGGCGGCACCGGCGAGGTCATCGAAATCCGGTCTGATGGCAAGATCGTTGTGGCGGTCGGTGCGGTGCGGGTGGTGACTGATTCCTCCAGTCTTACGGTCGCTCCGCCGAAGGAGAATCGCCGATCTCGAGGCGACACTGCCCAACTGCCCAGCGGCCCCGCGGCCCCGCTGGAGATCGACCTTCGCGGCATGACCGGAGAAGAAGCAGAGATGGCTACCATCGCCGCCATCGATGCGGCGGTGCTGGCGGAGCAGCCGTCTCTGCGCATCATTCACGGCATGGGTACCGGTGTTGTACGGGAGCGGGTGCAGCGCGTTGTCTCCAGAGATCGCCGGGTTGCACGCCACACCTTCGCACCTCGGAACCAGGGTGGCACCGGAGTGACTATCATCGAGTTCTCGGCGTGAGCATGATTCCGGATGACACGATCGAGCAAGTCCGCGACAGTACCGATATCGTCGGGCTGATCGGCGAATCGGTTGCACTCAAGCGTACCGGGTCCGATTACAGGGGGCCGTGTCCCTTTCATGGAGGGACCAACCGGAACTTTGCCGTCATTCCCAGGAAGGGCCGCTACTACTGCTTCGTCTGTCATGAATCAGGAGACGTGTTTTCCTGGTTCATGAAACGGCTGGGCATGGATTATCCCACTGCTGTCCGCGAGGCTGCTCGCCGTACCGGCATTGTCATTCCTGAGCGCGCCGTGCGTGCGGGCCCCGATCCGCACGAGCCGCTCTACAGCGCAATGGCAGTAGCTCACGACTGGTTTGCCCATCAGTTCCTCGAAACGACCGATGCCACGGCAGCACGTGAATACCTGCAAGGCCGGGACATTCCGCTCGAGACTGCCGCAATGTTGGGGCTGGGCTATGCTCCCGTGGGGAACGCCTTCCTGAAGGCCATGGCCGAGCTCGGCGTTGAGGAGCGTATCCTGCTGGGAGCAGGCCTCGCAGCCCAACGTGATGATGGCTCGGTGATTCCCCGGTTTCGGCGGCGACTCCTCTTTCCCATTCACGATCTCCGCGGGCGAGTGGTCGGTCTTGGCGGCCGGCTGCTCGGCCCGGGAGAGCCCAAATATCTCAACTCGCCCGAGACCGCCATTTTTCACAAGGGAAAGCAGCTCTATAATCTGCACCAGGCCAGGGGAGCCATCCGCAAGGAGGAATCAGTTCTCCTGGTGGAAGGCTACTTCGACGTCATACGGCTCTCACTGGCCGGTGTGGAAAATGTCGTGGCGCCACTCGGCACCGCTCTGACGCCCGATCAGGCAGGGCTGCTCAAGCGCTATGCGCCGGCTGCGACAATCCTGTACGACAGTGATTTACCTGGCCTCCGAGCCACCTTTCGGGCTGGTGATGAGCTCCTGCGCCACGCCATTCGAGTTCGAGTCGCGACCCTGCCGCCCGGGGAAGATCCTGACACGCTGGTGAGGAAGGGTGGTCTCTCGGCTCTCGAAGGAGTATTGGGCGACGCTATCGACCTGCTCGAGCGCAAGATTCAGCTGCTGGAGCGGAAGGGATTCTTCGGAGGAGTCGAGCACCGCCGAGATGCCCTCGACCGGCTGCTTCCGACCATTCGCGCGGCCGCTGACCCCATCACCCGCGAGTTGTATCTCTCCCTTGCTGCACAGCGTTCTGGGGTCAGTAAGGAGGTGCTGGAGCGAGAGCTGGCTGAAGGCACAAAGGCGGGAAGGGGAGAGGGCCTGGGGCACCGCGTTCAGGCATCCGCGACCGCCCCAGCGCGACCGCGGGGCCGTCGCAATCCCGAGACTCAGCTGCTGTCCGCCATGCTCGCTGCGCCCGAGCTCGTCGTCAGAGCCAGGGAGGATATCTCACCCGGGCTCCTCGAGAAGCTCCAGCTTCGTGAACTATTCGAGGCGATCGTGCAGCGAAGTGCCCCGCCCGGTCAACTGCCCGAAGGACTGTCCGAAAGTGCTGCCGTCGCCTGGTCGTATCTGAAAGAAGCCGCTGAGGAGCTCAGCACCGAGGAGGTCGCGACCCTGTACGATAAAGCAGCTCAGATACTTCGGGCTCGTTCCCTGTACCGTGAGATGGCTATGCTCACCGATCCGGGTGAAAAGCAGCGCAAGCGCGCCGACCTGCGCGCACTGTTCCCGGCCGCCGACGAATGGTACGAGTACAAGAAGGCTGCCTCGAGAGGTGCGCGTACCGTCCATCGTTCGCGAGGAGCTTGAATGCACGCTGACCTGGTGAAACTGATCGCGGTGCAATCGAAAGATGCTGCCGTCGCCGCAGCCGAGCAGCGGTTGACGGATCTGAGCCTTGAAACGGCCGGTCTGGATCAAAGCCTCCAGCGCGCGCGGGATCTGCTCGAGGCCGCGCGGAAAGCGGCCGCGGATGGACAGCGGCGGCGGGATGAGCTGGAGACGAAAATCGAGAGCTATCGGATTCTTCAGGATCGCCGCCGCCAGCGGCTGGAGCAGGTCCGGAATCCTAAGGATGCTTCAACCCTCATGACCGAGCTGGATCTGGCCCAGTCTGTCATGGCCAAAGAGGAGAACGACTGGATCCGCAGTGCCGAGATGGTCGTGCAGCTGGAGGTCAGGGTCAAGGACAGCGAACGTAATCTCGCCGCCCTCGAGGAGGCCCAGGCTCCGGAGCGCGCCGAAGTAGCCGCACGTCGAGCGGTGCTCGAGACCGAACGGGATGAGGCGCTCCGGATCCGCGAGGAGAGCGCCGCACAGCTGGACAAGCCGCTTCGGGCCCGTTACGACCGGCTGCGCCGCACTCGCTCGAATGACGTGGTCGTTCCCCTGCTCGGCGGAGCGTGCGGAGCTTGCCATACTGCGGTGCCGCTCAATCGCAGGAGCCAGATCAAGGCCGGAAACGTGGTGGATGCGTGTGAGGCATGCGGAGCGATTCTGTACCCAACGGAGCCGGCGGGATCGGCCTGATGCCCAACCCGGATGTACACTGACGTGGTGAGCGTCTTTCCTGCTCCCATGCTGCGCTGGGCAGTGATGCCGGCGCCTGACCCCGACGAGGTCGAGGCCCTAGCCACAGCGCTTCGGCTTCCGCCCGCGCTGGCAGCGCTTCTGATCCAGCGCGGGCACGGGACTGAAGCCGCTGCACGCCAGTATCTCCGTCCCGTGCTGGCCGGCCTGTCCGACCCGTACAGGCTAGCCGGCATGGCGGATGCGGTGGAGGCCATCGTGGCCGCTGTACGCGCCGGCAAACGCATCATGGTCCATGGCGACTACGATGTCGATGGCCAGTGCTCCTCTGCCCTCCTCACCCGTGCCTTGCGAGTAGCCGGCGCCGATGTGGTGCCGTTCCTCCCGCATCGGCTGCGGGATGGCTATGACTTCGGTCCCGCAGGGCTGGCAGCCGCTGTGGCTGCGGGCGCGTCCCTCATCATCACCTGCGACTGCGGAATTACTGCGATTGAGACGGTCCATGCCGCGCGGGAGGCAGGGATCGGTGTGATCGTCACCGATCATCACCTGCCGGGTGCGGAGCTGCCCGCTGCGCTGGCAGTGGTGGACCCTCAGCGCGCCGATGACACCTCGGATGCGAACGATCTTTGCGGAACCGGAATCGCATTCAAGCTGGTGCAGGTCCTGGTGCCCGCGTTGGGATTGCCGGCTAATCTCGCGTTTCATCTGCTCGATCTGGTCGCGCTGGCCACCGTGGCAGACGTGGTGCCTCTTCAGGGTGAGAATCGCATACTCGTGAGGCATGGCCTCAAGCTTCTGCGAGACAGCCGCTGGGTAGGGGTACGGGCGCTGGTCGAGACGACCGGTCTGAGCGGAAAGGAGGTCGTGGCCCGGCATCTGGGATTCGTAATGGGTCCTCGCCTCAATGCCGCGGGGAGGGTGGCCGATGCAACTGATGGGCTTCGTTTGCTCTTGAGTGATGACCCTGAGGAGTCCACCGCGCTCGCCAAACGACTCGAGGGTCTCAACGTGGAGCGCCAGGCGCTGGACCAGCGAATGCTCGAGGAGGCGCTGGAGCAAGTCGAGCGCACCGGCAATCCCGAGCGTGACGCCAGCTTCGTCCTGTCCGGTGATGGCTGGCACCCCGGTGTCGTCGGGATCGTCGCCTCGCGGGTGGTCGAACGCTACGGGCGTCCCACCTTCCTTATCGCATTCGATGGTGACATCGGAAAGGGCTCGGGTCGAAGCACCTCGCGCTTCGACCTCCATGCTGCCCTGCTCTCCTGCGGTGACCTGCTGGAGCGATACGGTGGACACCGCATGGCAGCGGGACTCACGATTCATCGCAGCCGTCTGGAAGCATTCAGGGAGCGCTTCGGTGACGTGGCCCGCCAGATCCTCGGCCCGGAAGATCTGGGACCAGAGCAACGGGTAGATCTGGAAGTCGGCCTGCACGAAGTCACCCCGGACCTCGAACGCCTCTGCCGCTACCTGGAGCCATGTGGTCAGGGCAACGCAAGTCCGGTCTTCGGCGTTCGAGGGGTGCGGTTCACCAACCGATGCATCGTCGGCAGCGGCCACCTGAAAGGCATGCTGGAGGACGGCAGCAACAGGCTGTCGGTGATCGGCTTTCAGTGGGCCGACCGGGTTCCCTGGCTGGGCGACGAGCTGGTGGACGTGGCATTTCGCATCGAGTGCAACGAGTGGAATGGCACCAGCACGCTCCAGGCCCGGCTGTGTGCGTTGTCCCCTCACACCTCGACGTCGTAGTTTTCGTGCTTTCGGCTGTTGTTCGTCGTTTCGTGATTGCTTTTGTGGTTGTGCGGTAGAGGTGAGAATCGTCGCCGGGCAGTATGGTGGTCGCCGCCTGGTTGTACCGAAGGATGCTCGCGTACGGCCGACGGCAGATCGGATACGGGAAGCCTGGATGAACATCCTGGGCCAGGACCTCACCGGTGCCACGGTGCTCGATTTATTCGCGGGAAGCGGGGCGCTGGGTCTGGAGGCACTGTCTCGTGGCGCTGTATCGGTCAGCTTCGTTGAGCTGAATCCGCCCTCTCTCCGGGCTCTGCGGGAGAACATCACCGCCCTCGGCGTGGCGCAAGCCGTCACCGTTCACCGGGGGGACGCGATCCGGTTTGCCGAGAAACTGCCCTCGCGAGAGTTCGACATAGTTCTGGCTGATCCACCTTATGGCACAGACCAGGCGGCTCGTCTGGCCGCGCTCTTCCACCGAAACCCGTTCGGGCGCATTCTTTCGATCGAGCATCGCTCGGACCAGGAGCTGGACGGCAACGAGACCCGCCGCTACGGCGACAGCGCCATCACCTTCTTCCACGCGCCATGACCCATATCGCGGTCTACCCCGGCTCGTTCGATCCGCCGACCAAGGGACATGAAGACCTGGTCCGCCGGAGCCTGGCTCTGGCCGATCGTCTCATCGTCGCCGTTGCCGTGAACGTCGGCAAGCAGCCCCTCTTTTCGGTCGAGGAACGGCTCGCCATGCTCCGCACCGCTGTCGGGGACGACTCGCGTGTGTCCTTCCAGTCCTTTGACGGACTGCTGGCGGAGTTTGCCAAGACAGTGGGGGCCACGATCATCGTACGCGGGCTTCGCGCCGTGAGCGACTTCGAGTACGAGTTCCAAATGGCGTTGATGAACCGCCAGCTGCATCCATCATTGGAAACAGTTTTCCTGGTACCCGCGGTCGATCTGACCTATCTCAGCTCCAGCCTGGTGCGAGAGGTCGCCCGATTCGGCGGCGACGTCAGGCCCATGGTACATCCGGTAGTCGCGACGGCGCTGGCCCGGCGATTTCAACCATGAGCTTTCGCGGCCGGCTGCTGGAACGGGCTGCCCTTCGAGGTGCCCGGGTGGTGCTGTGCGAGGGCGGCGATCCCCGGGTCGCCGACGCCGCGATACGGCTCCGGTCCGAACGCATCGTAGAACCAATTGTGCTTGGGGGCGGCGGACTCGACCCGTCCAAGGACTCACGACTCGGGCGCATCGCCCAGTATCTGCGTGAACGCCGGCCTGAGCGGGTCAAGGACGGCGTGCACGCCCTCGATCTTGCCGCCGACCCCCTGCAC
>DATFFX010000124.1:0-3938 GCA_035249825.1 Gemmatimonadales bacterium
GGTCAGCGCAGCGAGAGCCACAGCCAGTGTAAGCTTGTTCACGAGCCACCTCCGCAGGAGTGACGACAGCGATATGAAATAACCGAGACTCAAACTCGCTACCCAGCTCGATTCCGGCGGTGTCGCGGATCACCCGGCCTCGAGGGTTCCGCGTTGAATGGCGTACCAGCTTTATCCTCAAAAAAATGTAGAGGATGTTGACAATTTTGTTTGCAAGTGCTGGAACTGCAATGTGATGCACATCACAGGAGTGCCTGGAATTAAGCGGGTCAGCGGGTCAGCGGGTAAGCGGGTAAGCGGGTAAGCGGGTAAGCGGGTAAGCGGGCAGAAAGTAAGCCTCCAGCAGCACACGCGCGTCATCCCGAACGCAGTGAGGGATCGCCCAACGTGACGTCCCTTTGAGAAGGGCTCGAGATGACGTCCCAACCTGGAATCCAGTAATGCGCCTTGTCATAGGTCTTGTTGTTTTCCTGCTTGCCTCGCCCGCTGCGGCGCAGGAGTCTACAACCGTGCAGGCTCCCGACGACAGCACCCGGTCGCTGGGAGACGTCTCGCCATTCCGCCCGCTCGACCTGCCCACCCCGAACGCGATGCGAACCGGCAGCGGTGCCCCGGGACCGGAGTACTGGCAGCAGCGGGTGGACTATGTGATCCGGGCTTCACTGGACACGGTGGCGCAGACAGTCACCGGTGAGGAACGCATCACCTACACCAACAACTCGCCCGACACGCTCCGGTATCTCTGGATCCAACTGGACCAGAACCTCTTCAACAGCAGGAGCCGCGGCTCCCGGCTGTTCGATCAGGATTCCCGCTTCGGCACCCGCGGGGCCGAGGGCGGGGTGACGCTGACCAAAGTGGCGCAGCCGGCCCTGCCTGCGTCACAGGGACGTAGCCGAGTGCCGGCGGCTCGGCTCCAGTACCTGGTGAACGGCACGCTGATGAAAGTGGATCTCGCGCGCCCGCTGCCACCGCGCGGCCGCCAGGTACTGGACATCGCGTGGTCGTTTCCGTTCGGGCCGAACAGCAACCGGATGGGCATCGAGCTGATCGACAGCAGCTACGTGTACGAGGTGGCTCAGTGGTATCCCCGTCTCGCCGTTTACGACGACGTGCGGGGCTGGAACACCGAACAGTATCTGGGACAGGGCGAGTTCTACCTGGAGTACGGCAGCTTCGATGTGAGCCTCACAGTACCGGCCAACATGCTGGTGGCAGCCACCGGCACGCTTCGGAACCCCGGCCAGGTGCTCACGGCAGCCCAGCGGGCGCGGCTGACTCGTGCCCGGGCGAGCGACTCCACCGTGGTCATCCGGGGCGTCACTGAGATCAGCGACCCGGGATCGCGCCCACCTTCCGCCACCGGCAGGCACACCTGGAGGTTCACCGCCGACAGCGTTCGGGACTTCGCCTGGGCGGCGGCCCGACACTTCGTGTGGGATGCGGCCCACGCCAATGGGGGCAAGACTCTGGCGATGAGCTTCTATCCGCCGTCCGCCGAGCCGATCTGGAAGGAGTCCACGCAGTACGTGCGCTTCGCGGTGGACAACTACTCCTCCTGGTACCCCTATCCCTACCCGGTGGCGATCAATGTCAACGGGATCGAGGGCGGGATGGAGTATCCGATGATCGTGTTCTGCCACAATCGGACCGATGCCGCCGCGCTCTTCAGCGTCACCGATCACGAGATCGGGCACACCTGGTTTCCCATGATAGTGGGAAACAACGAACGGCTGTACGCCTGGATGGATGAAGGCTTCAACACCTTCATGAATCGATATAACTGGGACAAGAAGTACCCCGGCCAATACAACCGGCGAGGCAATCCAACCCTGTATATCCCCTACGCACTCTCGGGCAAGGAGGAGCCGGTCATGACTCCGGCCGACCGTATTTACGGGAGCCTGAGCATGACCGCCTACACCAAGCCGGGTCTGGGCCTGATTCTGCTGCGTGACCACATCATCGGCCCGGCACGTTTCGATCCGGCGTTCAAGCGATACATCCAGCGTTGGGCCTACAAGCACCCGCAGCCGGCCGACTTCTTCCGCAGCCTGGAAGACGGAGTTGGGGAAGACCTGAGCTGGTTCTGGCGCTCCTGGCTCTACACCACGGAGACCCTCGATCAGGCAGTCGATTCGGTGGGATCTGATTCGGGGAGCGTGGCGTCCCGAATTTATCTGCGCAGCGTGGGCGCCATGCCGATGCCAGTGGAGCTGGAGCTGGTGATGGATGACGGGAGCACTCGGCGGGTGAGCCTGCCGGTGGAAATCTGGTTTGAGGGAGACCGCTACGACCTGCTGGTGCCGGACGCCAGGAAGGTGGTCAAGGTAACGATCGATCCAAAGAGCATTTATCCGGATGTGCGGCGGGAGAACAATACGTGGAGTGCGCCGCCAGCGGCTGCGACTGCACCTCAATTGTCACCCTGACACCCCGATTGTCACCCTGACGTGAGCGCAGCGAACGGAGGGGGCGGAAGCTAAGCTATGGCCCCCTCCCCCTCGCTCCGCTCGGGGTCAGGGTGACACCCAGCTCATATTCACTCCGTCGCCAATTGCCAGAATCCGCTCTCCATATCGATCGCATACAGAAAGCCATTCGCCGCCAGCTGTACGCCCCAGGTGTACGTGTTCCCTGGCCCGCCCGGCCGTACGCGGGACACCAACCGATCGGCAAGATCTCCTTCGAGCGTGCCGGAGACGTCCAGGGCAATGACTCCACCATTGTAGTACGCCGCATAGAGGATCTGGCGCTGCTCGTCCATCCAGAAGTTGTGGGTCCCCGCACCATTGAGGTGAAAGAACGCCACTTCCCTGGGCTGGGTCAGATCTGACACATCCAGGACGTGAATGTCTCCCCTGGACTGTTCACCGATGATCTGCGGGCCCTCCTGCCCGACGAACAGATAGCGGCGCTCCCCCGACACCGGGTTGTGGAACCACCAGCCATTGTGTGCCGCCGGACTCGTCGCCCCCTGCCTGGCGGTTACCACCCGGCTCACTTCTACGGGCCTTGCGGGTGACCCACCTCTGATTCCATTGCCCACATCGTAGATGATCACCCCGGCATCCCACACGAACACGAAAGCCAGCCCGTCCCGGACAAAGGTGTCATGGATTCCATACCGGTCAGGGACCGGGACCCTGGCCGTGAGCACCATGTTGGCCGGATCGGTCACGTCATATATAAGCAACGCGGGATTTCCCGGATTTCGGGCGGCGAAGGCGTATCGCCGGCCGCCGATATCTCCGAACGTGGCGGTGTGAATCCCCGTGTCCACGAGAACATGGTCGAGAGGCGTCGGCGCGGCGGGATTCGCGAGGGAATAGAGATGGAGTCCATTGTCCCCTATCTCCGAGCCAAACATGACCACCTGGCCATCCGAGCTTACCTCGACATCGCTTACCGTCGAGATGCCATCCACCGCCACTGAGTTGATGAGATTCGGCACACCCGCTGCATCGAGGGACCAGACGTTGAGCACGTTGCCTTCGGCTTCCCGAAAGCCCCAGGTACCGGTATAGGCGTAATTGCCGTGGACCCAGAGATCGGAGCTCCACCGGTCGGGAACGTTGTTCCCTCCACTGAGCACTCGCAGCTCGACCTCAGGCTGCTGTACTGTCGCCGTGGCGCTGAAGATCACCGGCGAACCAGTCACTCCGCTCACCTCGGCTTGCGCCCGGTGTGGTCCTTCTGCGGGACCGAGGGAAAAGTCCGCGGAAGCGATTCCGGCCGCATTCGTGGTCGGGTTAATCGGCGTGACAGCTCCCCCGCCCTCGATCACCGACCAGGTGACCGCCACACCAGGGATGGGAACTCCCCCCTCACCAGTGACCACCACCGCTAGCGGCAGCGGGAGGAGGCTGCCGGCAGGCGCAGTCTGACCCTCTCCGTCCGCGACGGCGATCTGCGTAGCAGGCGGTGGATTTCCTGTT
>DATFFX010000125.1:0-2095 GCA_035249825.1 Gemmatimonadales bacterium
GGCTATCTCAACCGGCTCAATGCCGACTGGGTTGCTGCCGCGAGGCGGCTGAGCCCGCGAGTGCTTATCGATCTTCTGGACTTCACCGCAGCGCAGGTTCAACGATTTCTGGAGACACTCGACCCCCATTCTCCAGCACTGTTCCCCGTCGCCTGGGCGGGAGAGGCAATGTCGCCCAATTGGTTCGACATTGCGCGAGAATACACTGAACGCTGGCTGCACCAACAGCAGATTCGTGAGGCGGTGGGGGCACCCGGCCTCACCGACCCGGAATGGCTTCGGCCCACGCTGGATGTCTTCGTACGAGCCCTTCCGTTTACCTATCGAGGAGTGGACGCCCCGGGCGGCCTGAGCATCCGGTTCGAGATTCTCGGGGAGGCAGGCGGAATCTGGACTCTCATGCGGAAGGCTGCCGGCTGGGAGCTTTTCGTGGGCTCCTCCGTCGCCCCCACGGCTGTTGTCACCATGGATGAGGAGACGGCCTGGAAGCTTTTCTCCAAGGGGCTTGACCGTGAGGCGGCCAGGCAGCGGATTCGACTCGAGGGCGATAGAGCGTTGGGTGAACCGGTGCTTGGTTCGCTCGCCATAATGGCTTAGGTATGTTGCCCATTGTGGATCATATTTTGCACCGCCTCTAGGACGAGCACAGCCAGATCTCACCCGAGACGCTGTCTCTCACTCTGATAATTTCGCTTTTATAGCGAGAAACTGCCGATCGACATCATTCTGTGTCGTCGGGTATAACGCAATCCTCGCGGATATCTGCAAGGCTATCCGACGCCATTTACCGGCCCCAAGCGCCACAGCAGAAGGGACACCAGCACCGTGACCGTAGCGATCGGGACCAACCCGGCGGCCGTGGCCGAAGCGTTCCTCAGCAGCGCCGCCGCCCGGCGCGGTCAGCTGGTGAAGAGAAAGACCTGGCGTCCCGCCAGTGAGCTTGCGGTTGACCTTGGCACCGCCAACACCCTCATCTTCGTAAAAGGCGAGGGTGTCGTGCTGAACGAGCCATCTGTGGCCGCGGTGGATTCCGCCGGAAACATCCTGGGCATTGGGCTGGAGGCCAAGCGGATGCTGGGCCGCACGCCGGAAGGAATTACCGCAGTCCGGCCCATGAAGGACGGCGTCATCGCCGACTTCCACATCGCCGAGAAGATGCTCCGGCACTTCCTTCGTCTGGTCATTGACCGAACTTTTCTTCGGGTGAAGCCGACCGTCATCGTATGCGTGCCCTCCGGCATCACCGAGGTCGAGCGCCGTGCCGTTCGAGACTCGGCCCAGTCGGCCGGCGTGAAGCGGCTGTACATGGTGTCGGAGCCGATGGCTGCCGCGATCGGTGTGGGCCTTCCGGTAGAAACCCCGGTCGGCAGCATGGTGATCGACATCGGCGGCGGCACGACGAACATCGCGGTGATCGCCCTGTCCGGAATCGTCTGTGATGCGTCGATCCGTACCGGTGGCGATGAACTGGATCAGGCCATCGTTCAATTCATGCGTAAGACCTACAGTTTGCTCATCGGGGAGCCTACTGCCGAGCGGATAAAGATCGGGCTGGGATCGGCCTCTCAGCTGGAGCGCGAGGGCGAGATGGACGTGAAGGGTCGGGATCTCGTTTCCGGTTTGCCAAAGACAATCCGCATCGATTCCGCCGGCGTCCGGGACGCCATTCAGGAACCTGTCTCGCACATCGTGAACGCGGTACGGCGTGCCCTGGAGATGACCCCGCCCGAGTTGGCGAGCGATGTCCTCGAGCACGGGATCATGCTCACTGGTGGCGGATCGCTGATCCGCGGGCTCGAGCAGCGACTGATGGACGAGACCGGCCTGCCGGTGCGCGTGGACGAGGACCCACTCACGTCCGTCGTCCGCGGTACTGGCCGGATCCTCGACGACTTCACCCGCTACGGCACGGTACTCTCCACCTGAGCTTTTCCGGAGGCGACAGCCTTCGGGAACACCCGTCCCAGACACCGGCATTCCCGCCCACGGGCGAGGGTGTCGGTGTTTGGTTTTTTTGGCGCCGGCAGTGCCAGCCACCAGGGACGACGGGCTATGGGTAATATTGTTGCCATGCGAGAGCGCACGAGGACTGGCG
>DATFFX010000126.1:0-4663 GCA_035249825.1 Gemmatimonadales bacterium
TCATTCAGTTGACGTTGCTGGTAATCGCCTACCTTGCCTTCGCCGGCGACCAGCTCATGGAACCGGACCTGCAGGGCCGTACGCTTTTCCTGCTTGCCGCACTGGTGTTTCTGCCGGGAATGAATTTGCTCGGTATGCTGATCCAGAATGGAGCTGCCCTGCTCTATCCGGCCTGGGTGCACCTGGGCTCCGGTAGGCCCGCCGGCATCGAGGCGTTGGGGCAGAACCTGCTGATGATGGTTGCCTTCGTGGCACTGCTCTCAGGGTTGCTGTTTCTGCCGGCCGTGATCGGAGGCGGGAGTTTCCTGCTGCTTCGGCCAGAGCTAGCCGACTGGGCGGCTCTGCCCGCCACGGCGCTGATTCTCGGCACCATGGCGTTCGAGGCCGCCTTGCTCATCAGTTGGCTGGGTCGGATTTTCGAGCGCACCGATCCCGCGGGAGCTGGGATTAACTATTAGCTATTAGCTATTAGCTATTAGCTATTAGCTATTAGCTATCAGCTATGAGTCTTTTGGAAAGACGTACACTGCATCATCCCTAGCTTGGGTTCGAGCAGCTCATAGCCCATAGCTTCTAGCTAAAGACCAATAGCTAATAGCTAACAGCTAATAGCTACTCCTCAGCTCGGCCCAGTCCCCCCCATTGGGCGCGCGTCGGGCAGCTGCCGGCGAACGGCTTCCTGAAGCGAGTAGAGCGACTGATTGACGTCACCCTTCAGATCGTTCCAGTTGCTCTCAGTGGCCGATCCCAGCTTCTCCAGATCGCGGCTCACCGCCTTCCGTGCGGCGCGTATACGTACCAGCGCGCTGTCCCGGGTCTCGTCGACTCCGCGCTTGGTATCCGCCTCGAGCTCCTTGATCTGTTCGTCGATGCGCTCGAGGCGCAGGTCGACGTCTCGGCGGAAATCCGTACGCTGAGCGTAGGCGTAATCACGCGCTTCCCGGGCTTCATCGCCGATCTCCTCGGCTCCCTCACGGACCTCGGCAGCTCCTTCCCGCGCGGCATCACCAACATCTTCGGCGGCCGCATCCGCCGTGTTCGCAGTTTCCTGGCGATCGCGTGGACTGCAGGCGAGTGCAGTCGCGAGTAACAGGGCCACCCCGGCGTAAGTGATCTGCCTCATCCGTTCCTCCTGGTCGTTGGCATGCGTGGGAGTACGCTACACAGTAGCCCCAGCGGTCAAGAGCTGAGGTGAGCTACCTCACGCGTCGAATTGTATCCATCGCATCGTAGTCTGGTTACGTGAGTTGCGGGACGAAGGAAGTATTGGCAAATGCTTCACCACGAAGGCACGAAGAACACGAAGCTGATGAAGGCATCGGCGCTCGCCATCTCTCACGAGGTAATAGGAAGTGCCATTGAGGTGCACCGATTGATCGGACCTGGGCTGCTGGAGTCGGTGTATGAAGCAGCGCTCTGCTGCGAGCTTCGGGTCAGGGGAATAAGCGCCGAGCGTCAGGTCAGCATTCCAGTCCATTACAAAGGCGAGACATTGGACTGCAACCTAAAGCTCGACCTCCTGGTAGAGAAAAGCATCATCACAGAGATCAAGTCGGTCGATAAGCTCATCCCGGTACATACGGCGCAACTGCTGACCTACTTGAGACTGCAAGACATCTGGTTGGGGCTTCTCATCAACTTCAACGTTGGGCTGCTGCGGGATGGCGTGCGGCGGGTTCTGAACGGGTGAATTCCTTCGTGTCCTTGGTGCCTTCGTGGTGAAGTTGTTTTATCCACGTGGATGGAACTGCTTGTGGACCGAGCGCAAGTACTCGCGATCCACGTGGGTGTAGATCTGCGTGGTTGACAGATCCGCGTGGCCCAGCATCTCCTGAACCGCACGGAGATCGGCGCCGCCTTCGAGCAGGTGGGTAGCGAAGCTGTGTCTCAGGGTATGGGGAGTGACGCGCTTGGTGATTCCGGCGCGCAGAGTGGCGCGACGCACGACCCCCCATGCACCCACCCGTGACAGCGGCTCGCCCCGCGCATTCAGCAGGACCCTGCTCTTGCTCCTGCCGCGGTCCAGTGCCGGCCGCATCTGATGCAGGTAGACGGACGCGGCCCCGATGACGCTGCGGCCGATCGGCACCAGACGTTCCTTCCCTCCCTTGCCATAGATCCGAACGAGGTTTTCGGCCAGCAGGAGATCGGTCAGCCCCAGACCACAGAGCTCAGAGACCCGAAGCCCGGCCCCATAGGCAAGCTCCAGGAGAGCACGATCACGCCAGGCGAGCGGATGCTCGAGCTTCGCTGAGGCGAGTAGCGCCTCGACTTCTGATACGCTCAGCGTATCGGGAAGCACCCGGCCTCGCCGCGGGCTCTCGAGCCGGTCGCTGGGATCGTCCGCGATGCGACCCTCTCCCACGAGAAAGCCGTAGTAGGTCCGGATCGCCGAGACGGCGCGCCGAATCGATGCCGCGCTCAAGCCCAGATCTTTCAGCAGATAAACAAAGTCCCGCAGGTGTGCCCGGGTGAGCCGGGCAGGATCGCGAACGCCACGCGAAGTGGCAAACTCACCCAGCCGCCGAAGATCACGGAGGTAGGCCTCGACAGTGTTGGCACTACTGCCGGCTTCAAGAGCCAGGTAGTCTCGAAAACCCTCGAGCCAGAAGTCCCGGTCGATCTGCGCCCGCAGCTCGGCGACGCTCACGGCGCCCCCGGAGCCCGAAGCCTCCCACGAACCTCGATGAGATCCTTCTGCGGAATACCCAGCAGCTCTCCGGCCAGGTGCATTAACCGTTCTTCGTGGTGACCGATGGCACCATCGCTGAACGCAACAGTCCACATGCGCTCGACCAGAGCCAATCGCTCGCTCTGTCCGAAGCGCTTCCGGAGGCGCTGAGCGTACTCGATATATCGGGTCCGGCGCTCGTTCTCGGTCTCCGGAGCCGGAGGAGTCTGCGACTCGAGACCCCACCGGCTCTTCAGGTGGGATGCGACCAGCTCGCGGTCCGCGGGCGTAAGCGCCTGATCGGCATAGGCCAGCTCGAGCACCAGCAGCGCTGCCGCCTGGCGGGCTGAACCTTCGACAATCTCCGATCCTGCCAGGAATGAAGGCCCTGCGGGGTCGAGTGCGTCTTCGATGGCATGCCAGACACGCTCCTTCTGCCTCCGCCGGCGCCGCAGCAGATACCAGATCAAACCGATGAGGATCACGACCCCAGCGATCATGCCGAGAGTGCGGTTGACGCCCAGGATGATGCTGTTGATGCGCTCCCAGTTCGCTCCGATTACCGTCGCCAGAATGATGAGACCGCCATACCAGATGGCAGACGCCAGGGCCATGGGCACGAAGGTGCGGATGGGACTCAGGCCAACGAGACCGGCGAATGGCGGGACCACCGCGCGGATTCCCGGAAGGAATCTGCTGACAAAAATCCCGGCAATCCCGAAGCGGAGGTATTCCCGCTCGATGATAGCGAGGGATCTGGGCGCCAGCAGCCGGCGGCCGGTTCTGGTGGCAAAAAGCCGCCGTCCGTAGCGCCGGGACGCGAAGTACACTCCGGCTGCGCCGGCGAGGTTCGCGCTCCAGGTTACGGCGAAAACGCCAAGGGGTGTGGTCAGTCCGCGGTCGGTCAGGAAGGCGCCGAGCGCGACGGCAGCGTCGGAGGGAACCGGCGGAATGATGTTCTCGATGGCAGCGAGCACGGCGAGAACAGCATAGACGGCGAGAGGCGGGAGTTGCGACAACCACGCCAGCAGGGATTCTATCAGCGTGCCTCCAGGGTGGCCACCGCGATCACCGCGATACCTTCACCCCGGCCGATGAATCCCATTCCCTCATTGGTTTTTGCCTTGAGACTCACGGATCCCGGCAGGGCTCCGACCCGGGCGGCCAAGGCTGCGGCTATGCTCTTCAGGTGAGGTCCGAGCTTCGGATGTTCGGTGATGATCGTCAGATCGGCCTGTACCATCGCGTACCCTCTGTCCCGCACCAGCTCGTGTGCGCTATGCAGCAGGTCCATCGAATCGGCGTTCTTCCACCTGGGATCGGTGTCGGGAAAGAGCTGGCCGATGTCGCCCGCTGCGGCAGCGCCAAGGATCGCATCGATCAGCGCATGGGCGACCGCGTCGGCATCCGAATGCCCCGTGAGTCCGCGGTCATGGGGTATGGTTACCCCACCCAGGATAAGCGGGCGGCCCTCCGCGAACCGGTGCGAGTCATAACCGATGCCGACCCGCGTCATGCCGCTGAGGCCGGCTGGTCCAGAATCGAGTAGTCCTGGCGGCGGCGGCGGACCTCATAGCCGGCATCGCGAATCGAGCGCTCCATTTCCGCAATGGTGGCCCGATGAGTAGTCCCGGCCGAGGAGACCACGTTCTCCTCCATCATGAGGCTTCCGAAATCGTTGGCCCCGAAGCGCAGTGCCACCTGCCCCACCTTGAGGCCCATCGTCACCCAGGAGGACTGAAGGTTGGGTACGTTGTCGCAGATGATCCGTCCGAGGGCGAGCGTCCTCAGATAGGCAACGGCATCGGTCTTTGGCTGGCCCGCCATTTCGGTGCCGTCGGGCTGAAGCGGCCAGCAGATGAAGGCAGTGAAGCCGCCGGTGCGGCCTTGTAGCTCGCGGACCCGCAGCAGGTGCTCGACCCGGTCGGCGTTGCTTTCGCCCAAACCGTACATCATCGTGACCGAGGTCTTCATCCCCTGCCGGTGCGCTTC
>DATFFX010000127.1:0-5932 GCA_035249825.1 Gemmatimonadales bacterium
TGGAACGGGTCAGCCGAGAGCTCGATCTGCGTTCCCGGAGCGAAGAACCGATCGATCCTTCCGGCTCGGCTCCCATTCACCTGGATAACGGCCCCGGCATGATCCGAGGTGAATACGGAGTTGAAGGGCACGTACCGGAAAGCGAGTCGCCCCCCTGCTTCCTGTCTGATGTCTTCGAGGCAAAACCCGATGAAGCCGCCTTGATTATCGACTGCAGCAGGCGTCGTGGTTCGGCAGAGTGCGGAGTTGCCCGTACTACCGGGATAGGCGTCGCCGGCGTCTCCCCGATTCTGTCCGCCTGGCGCCCTCAGGTCTTCTCGCCCATCTGCCTGTACCAGCGCCACGCCATGGAGTTGACCGACGTTCACCCGGTTATCGTTGCGGAAACCATGAGCGTCTATCTGCCCCTGGTCGACGTGCCAGAGGAGGAGGCCTGGTGCCTTGTACCGGGCACCGAAGGCAGGGTTCATCTGCGCCGAATCACTCTCCTCCGCCTGTCGGTTCTCCAGCAGGTAGAACTCGTCGGTTCCGGATATCGGCAGGACGATCACCGTGTCGGAACTGGCCACCGGCGCCAAACTGACCTCCTTGCGCGCTGATAAGGTGTCTACTGCCACCCAGCCGAGCTCGAAGAGCGACCAGGCCTCCAAACGCGACGGGCTGTTGGGAGTGGCGTAGTTGCCGCTGCCCATCAGACCCCATTCGCCTATTCCCTGGGTCGCAGCCGCGCTGTTGAGGTCGGTATCGTAGAGATCCGGAAGACCAAATGCGTGGCCGGTCTCGTGGGCCACCGTTCCTATAGGCATCAGGTCGGACTCGTCACACGAGCTACTGCCTCCAACCGCGCTCTGCATCGTGTAATCATCGACTTTGAGAAACTGGCCGGGATGCCCGGTCCAGGGAGTGCGCGTCACGTGGGGAGAGCCACCGTTCCACGCACGCACCACGAAGCGATGAGCCCAGATATTGGGGGAGCCGGGGCAGGCCCCGTCCGCCTCGGCCTGCAGGAAGGTCACGAAATCCACGAACCCGTCGTCATCCCCGGAGTTGGGAACACCGTCGGGCCCGTCGTTATCGAATCCGCTCCATACGGTCGCGCCTTCGGGCCCTTGTGATATAGCGTTCAGAGTTCCGACCAGCAGCTCTCCTAAGCGACTGACGGTTCTCTGAGGGCAGGGACCGAGCACCCCAATTCCGTTACACCCATCTTCGTAGTACTCGTCGGTCGAATCGGCCGTCACCCAATCGAGAACCCGCCCGGCGACACTGATGTTGCCGTTGGACACTTGCTCGTAATAGGACTTCAGACTGTACGGACGCCCCGCGGTTGGGCCGCTGAAGAGCAGCTGGTCATACTGGGAGGCCGGGAATGGTGGCGCGACGTTTTGGAAGGCAATGGGAACGACGGGTATGAATACACGTCCCGTCACCTTTTCGTTCGCGGCGAGTGCTCCGGCGGAATTCAGGGCAGCAAACGCGCGGGCGTGAAGGAGATGGTGGCGGGCACTACGGACAGCCATAGATCGGTTCCGCCAGGCACCGTCCCGGCGGAAATCCATGCCGCGCACCTCGAATTGTCCCCGGCGGGCCCTGGGGTACTGGGCCTGTACGATTGCGGGGCCAAGCAGCCAGACGAGGCTGATCACCGTCGCGCAGCGAAACAGACCGAGCAACAATCTGCACCTATGTCAAGGGGGGTCAGGAGCTACAAACGTAATACGGTTCCCGACCCGGTCAACGGCGCAACCCTTGCTCTGTGCCGCAGGCATTGACTGCCGACTTGAAAGCCTGGTTCCGGCTTGTGCCGCCCCTTCGCCACCACTACTTTAAGCCGTTCAGTGACATAGCGATGTGGGGATCACCCGACCTCCTATTTTGTGCCGAGGTAACGTGGATACACAAGAGCTGCAACAGGTCGCTCTCTTCGAGAAGTGCCGCCAATTCACGAAAGCTCGTGAATTGCAGGGAGTGGGTCTGTATCCGTACTTCAAGCCGATCTCCGAATCGGAGGACACCGTCGTCGTCATTGACGGTCGGAAGCGGATCATGCTCGGGTCGAACAACTATCTCGGGCTCACCCACCACCCCAAGGTTCTCGAGGCTGCATCGCGGGCATTGAGCCGTTACGGCTCGGGATGTACCGGCAGCCGGTTTCTCAACGGTACGCTCGACCTGCATGAGCAGCTCGAAGGCTCCCTGGCTGAGTTCCTGGGGAAGGAGGCCTGCCTGGTCTTCTCCACCGGGTACTCTGCAAACCTCGGCCTGATCGCCGGCCTGGTAGGTCGCGGAGATGTGGTCTACCTGGACAAGCTCGACCATGCCTCGATCGTGGACGGTGCCAAGCTTTCCTATGGGGAAACCGAACGTTTCAATCACGGCGACTTGAGCAACCTCGAACGCCGGCTGGAGCGGAACGGCAGCAACCGCGGAGCCATGATCATCGTGGATGGGGTGTATTCGATGGAAGGCAACATCGCCGACGTACCCGGGCTATCCCGGTTAGCGCGGAAGTATGGGGCCGCGCTGGCTCTCGACGATGCGCATGCGATTGGGGTGTTGGGTCCGAACGGCGACGGCACGGCCGCGCATTTCGGGATGACCGAAGAGGTCGACATCATCGCCGGCACGTTCTCCAAGTCACTCGCCTCGATCGGCGGGTTCGTCGCGGCGTCGGAGAGCGTCATCCATTACCTCCGTCACCATAGCCGACCGCTCATCTTCACCGCCTCGCTGCCGCCGGCCAACACGGCCGGTGTGCTCGCCGCCCTCACCGTCCTCCAGCAGGAGCCGGAGCGACGGGATCAGCTATGGGCCAACACCCGGCGACTTCAGGAGGGCTTCCGTCATCTGGGCTTCGACATCGGCCCGACCGACACCCCGATCGTGCCGGTGCTGATCGGGCCGCTGGAGAAGACGTTCCTGATGTGGCGACGACTCTTCGATGCGGGTGTGTTCACCAATCCCGTCGCACCACCGGCGGTTCCGCCCTCACAGTGCAGGCTGCGCACCAGCCTGATGGCGACGCACACGTTCGAGCAGATCGACTTCGCCCTGGAGCAGTTCGCGTCGATCGGCAGGGATCTGGGGGTCATTTGACCGCAGGTCTGCGCGTTCGAGCGGCGCGCGACCGGCAGGATCTGAGACGCTTCATCGACCTTCCTTACCAACTCCACGCGCGGGACCCTGTCTGGGTCCCGCCGTTGCGTCGGGATGTTGAGTTGCTCCTTTCCCGTACCCGAAACCCCTTTTTCGAGCACGCCGAAGCGGAATACTTCATTGCGGAGCGAGGCGGCCGGGTTGTGGGCCGAATTGCTGCCATCAGCAACCGCTTGCACAACGAGACCCATGATGATCGGGTGGGCTTTTTCGGCTTTTTCGAGTGCATAGACGATCAGCGCGTGGCCGACGCTCTCCTGAACACCGCCGCGGAGTGGTGCCGGGAGCGCCACCATGATGTGCTGCGCGGGCCGGCCTCGTTCTCGGTGAACGACGAGTGCGGGCTTCTGGTCGACGGGTTCGAGAGTTCGCCCACCCTCATGATGCCACATAACCCGCGCTATTACATCCGGCTGATCGAGCGAGCTGGTTTCAGCAAGGTCAAGGATCTCTGGGTATATCAGGGAGGCAGTGAAGAGCGATACGTCCCTGTACCCGAGCGGCTGGCGCGGGGAACGGAGCTTATCCGGCAGCGGCAGGGTATTACGCTCCGGGCGCTCAACCTGAAGGAGTTCGATGCGGAGGTCGAGCGCATCAAGGAGCTGTACAACGCTGCCTGGGAGAAGAACTGGGGCTTCGTGCCGATGACGGAACACGAAATCGACCATTTGGCCGCGCAATTCAAGCCCGTCGTCATTCCCGAGCTGGTGCCAATGGCAGAGAAGGATGGCAAGCTCATCGGCTTCGGTATCGCCCTCCCGGACCTGAATGTAGTCTTTCGGCGACACCGTTCCGGCCGCCTCTTCCCGATGATCATCGACCTGCTCTGGTCGCTCAGGATGAAGCGGATCCGACGAGCCCGGATCCTCCTGTTAGGGGTGCACCCCGAGTACCGGGGTAAGGGCATAGACGCAATGCTCTACCACTGGATCTGGACCAAGTCAGCTCAGCGCAAGATCTACTGGGGCGAGGCGGGCTGGATCCTGGAAGACAATCCAGCCATGAACGCCGGGCTGGAGAAGATGACGTTCAAGGTTTACAAGACCTATCGACTCTACGACCGGCCGCTATGAGGGCGCTGGTAACCGGAGCCACCGGCTTCGTGGGCAGCCACCTGGCGGAAGCGCTACGGCGCAGGGGAGACGAAGTAACTGCACTGGCCCGCTCTCCCGCCAAGGCGCAGGCGCTGATCGGCCTGGGAGCCCAGGTGATGCCGGGTGATCTGCACGACGTGGCGGCCCTGGAACGGGCGGCGATGGATCAGGATGTGGTTTACCATGTAGCAGGAATGGTTGCTGCCCGCAATGAAGCCGAGTTTCTGTGGGCCAACCGCGATGGCACCAGAAATGTCGTGGCAGCGGCACAAGCGGCGGGTGGCTCGCGATTCGTGCTGATCTCCTCTCTCGCAGCTGCTGGTCCCTCTCAACGAGGGACGCCCCTCAATGGACAACAACCCGACAGACCGGTAACGGCGTACGGACGCAGCAAGCTGGCGGCGGAGCAAATTGTGAGGGAAAGCGGGCTCCGCTGGTCGATTGTCCGGCCGCCTATCGTATACGGTCCAAGAGACCGGGAGATCCTGAAGGTTTTTCGGCTGGCCCAATTTGGAATCGCACCCGTGTTCGGTAATGGTGCTCAAGAGCTCTCGGCGGTTCACGCCGTGGATCTGGCAGCCGCCCTCATCAGTATTGGCTCGACCTCGGCTACCGAGGAACGCACATATATCCCATGCCACCCCGAGGTTTTCACTACAGCCCAGTTCGGACTTGCCGTAGGCGCGGCTCTGGGACGTACCGTGATCACGATCCCGATTCCCAAGCCGGTCGGACACGGGCTGCTGATGCTGACGGGGGCCGTCGCGAGCCTGACACGCCAGAGGACGATCCTTACCAGTGACAAGGCCAATGAATTCTTCCAACCTGCCTGGACCGGCGATCCTGGTCCACTCACGCGAGACACCGGATGGCGCGCTACCTACGACCTGAAGCGCGGCCTGGCAGATACCTACGACTGGTACCGGCAAGCTGGATGGCTGTGACGTTGCGGGCATCCGCGACCGCTGATGCGGCTTCAGAACCGCTCAGGCCGGTCGATCTCCTATTGCTTGGGTATTTGATCGTCGTGTCGATCGTCGCGGCTCTACAACTATCGGAGAACCCCGCGGGCTGGTGGCTGTTGCTGGCACATGGCCTCTTCCTGGTACTGCTCTTTCTCATCACCAGGAGCGGGCTGGGGCCGGTAGGGCGGACGATTCGCGAGATTTATCCATTGCTCCTGCTTCCCGCCTTGTACAGTGAGCTGGACGTCTTGAACGCTGGCGCCATTCAGGTTCATGACGCGGTCGTGCAGCACTGGGAGTCACTCCTGTTCGGGAGCCAGATCAGCCGGGAATGGTGGCAGGCGTCGCCCAGTCGTTTCTGGTCTGCAGTATTTCACGCATCGTATCTCTCTTACTATCTGATCATCTCGGCTCCTGCCCTGTACTTCGCCTGGCGGGGAGATCTCCAGGCGGTGCGCCGCTTCGTCCTGGTGGTGATCGCGACATTCGTCATCTGCTATCTCGCTTTCATATTCTTTCCAGTCGCGGGCCCGTACTATGAGTTTGCACGTCCCGACGCCTGGTTTCTGGACAACATTCCCGCGCGGCTTACTTACGAGGCTCTGGCTAGCGGCAGCTCCTACGGTGCTGCCTTTCCTTCTTCCCACGTTGCTGCTGCGGTGGCGGCCACCTTCGCGGCAACCCGTAGCTCGCCGCGGCTGGGGCTACTGCTCGCGA
>DATFFX010000128.1:0-7944 GCA_035249825.1 Gemmatimonadales bacterium
GTTCTCCGCCGGCGGGTTGGTCGGCTGAATGATGTACACGTCCCGCCCGCGAACGTTCTCGTCGATTTTGACGAAGAGCTCGCCGTCGGCAAACCGCTTGAGCGTAACCTGACAGAGAGGCTGACCCAGATGGGCGGCCACCTCTTCGGCAAGTGCGCGGTTGGCCGACCCGCTCAACAGCAGCATCTGGCTGCGTGACAGCGACAGGTCCGTCATGGTTACAGCCCGCAAACGTAGTCAGGACAAGGGCCTCGCGTCAACCGCAACGCTGCGGCGGATGTGGCGCGCGACACTACATTCTTTTGTCTTTGGGTTACTATGTCAGGGGCCGGAGTATGGGCTGCTCGCCACAGGTGTGGGCCCGTTGCACAGCTATGATGCTCGCCCGGATCAAGGTCTAGGTCCATGTGACATCAATCGTTGCGCGGGAGACACGAAGGGCGGTGGCCAGCAGGTCTGTCATTGGCACGGCTCTGGCTCATCCGGCGGCTGATCGCGCACTGTGCTGCGCGCTCTTCTGCCGATTCCCCGTGGGCGTTCTGTCACTCTTGGCTTGGAAGACTCTATGCGATCAATCCGTATGTGGGCCGCAGTCACCGGCGCGCTGGTGCTGGTCTCGGCCTGTGGTGGTGACGACGACGGCGGTACCCCTCCGGCGGAGAACGAGGCGCCGGTGGCAAGCTTTACTCCGCCAAGCTGCACTGTGAACGTGCCATGTAACTTCAGTTCCACCAGCACCGATGACGTCGAGGTTACGGGCTGGAGCTGGGATTTCAATGGCGACGCCCAGCCGGATGCGACCACAGCAAATGCAACCTTCACCTTCACCACTGCCGGTTCTCCGAGCGTTACACTCACCGTAACCGACGAAGAGGGCCTCACCGACTCGCAGACTTCCCCGGTGACTGTGGCTGCGGGAACCCCGACGAATACTCCGCCCACGGCCGGCTTTACCGCCGCCTGCACCGGTGTGAACTGTACGTTCACCAACACCAGCACCGACGTGGCCCCAGGTACCATTGCTTCCTATTTGTGGGACTTTGGCGACCTCACCACCTCGACAGAGGTGAGTCCTACCCACGCGTATACCGCCACTGCTCCTACTCCCTTTACAGTGACCCTGACGGTGACGGACAATGAAGGGGCCACAGACGTAGAGACCCAGACCGTCAATGTGACCCCGGTGCCGCCCGCAGGCCAGCAGTGCACCACCTCGGCCAACCTGGTGGACTGCGTTCTGGACCTGACGCAGAGAGCGACCGTGACGGTCACCTTGACCAGCGTCAACTGCGAGCTCGGCGCCAGCAGCATCACCAAGCCGGCGCCCAATGGGGCGCAGGTCTTCGGCAACGTGTGCACGAGAACAGCTGGCGAGGAATACACCTTCGTCGACGGAACTGGTGCGCCGAGGGTGTTCGAAGTAGGCCCTCTGACCCTACGGTTTACCCAGGGCGTTGCGGATCCGGGGGATCCAGCGGTTGGGCCTCCCGCAGGCGAGATCGAAGGGACCTTTGGCAGCTGGAACATCAGCATCGATGATGGTGGCAACCCCACTGGTCCAGGTGAGCCGGACTTCTCGGACGTGATCCTCGCAGTCGAGGCCACACCGGTGCCCTGAGCACAGCCTAGCTGAAATGCAGTATCCCGCCGGAGGGCGACCTCCGGCGGGCACCAAGCGGCGCGAGAACCCCGATTCAAGCTGATTCAGAAACGGCAGTGACCGCCCGAGAGGACATCCTCGGGCGGGCAGGACGGCAGTCTGCGGCCGATCCGCAGCGACACAACCCATCTCCCCTGAGGCGCACCATGAGAGCGAAGATTTGGCTCGCAGTAATTGCTGGGGCGGGCCTGGTCACGGCCTGCAAGGATTCCGGCTCCAGGACTATCGAGCCGGTAAACGAGGCTCCCAACGCGAAGTTCTCATTTGGCTGCGCAGCTCTGCGGTGCGATTTCACCGACACGAGCACCGATGACGCGGGAGTGTCCAGTTGGAGCTGGTCATTCGGCGATCAGACTACATCCTCCGACCGCCACCCGGTCCATTCCTACAATGGGGCGGGCTCGTACAGCGTCAGCTTGACCGTGACCGACACCGAAGGCGAGATCTCGACCGTATCTCACCAGGCCGTGGCTACCTTGCCCGCGGTGACCTCACTGTCCTGCGTGGATGCCTCGGCGCCTGGGGGTTTCGTGACCTGCACCCTGCGACTGGAAGAGGAAGCCGGTTTCAAGGTCGTCCTCAACAGCACCAATTGCGAAGCGCACGGAAACCTGTTCCGGGTCACAGCCCCGGTGACGGGGACCTTGACCAGCGATGGCTGCTATGATCAAGCCGGCAAAGAGCTGGTCTTCGCTGCGGCATTCTCTGCTGGAACCGAGATCAGTGCCGAGGTGGTGGCACCTGTCCTCGACAATCCGCCTCAGTTACGGGTGAGCGGAAGCTATCCCGAGTGGGTGTTGACCTTCGAAGACGGCGTTGACCAGGATTTCGATGACCTGGTGATGACCGTGACCGCGTTGCCCACCGGCAACTAACCCGTTACCAAACACAGCCTCGGCTACCCCAGACCACCTGGCGGTAGCCGAGGCTGTTTCATTCCACTCAGGACCACTGTGTCTCGTTACCGGCTGTTACCCTGCTTTTTGGTTTGGATCGGGTGCTCGGACCGCCCGGTGCCGTCCGGCTCATTGGACCAAGAGAGTGAGCCGAGGCTGGCCATACGCTGTCACGAAGGACGCATGCTCGCGTATATCACTCTGACGCCCGATGATGGCACTGAAGCAGATGGAATACCTGAGGGGGCCATACCGGTCGAGCTCGACTCTATACCCACCTGCGAAGGCGATGAAAGTTTGCCCCTCATGCCGTAGTTGGTGGACGGTGGCGACAGCGACGGTTTAGCTTTTCGCAGCCGAACTTCATGGAGAGCTAAGTCGTGCGTATTGGAGTCATGCTGCGACACTACGACCAGCACGGTGGCGGCGTACGGGTATATACCCGTAAGCTCCTCAAGGCCCTGCTCGACCTCCGCACCCCGCACGAGTTCGTTCTCCTCTATCGGAACCCCAGCTCCCTCGGAGCTCATGCCGGGGAAGCTCAGGTCGAAGAGGTAGCGCTTGCGGCTCCCAGTGTGTTGTTGTGGGACCAGGTTGCCGTGCCGCTGGCGGTGCGACGGTACGGGGTCGATTTGCTCTTCAATCCCAAGTACTCGATAGCACTTGCCGTGACCTGTCCTACAGTGTGGGTCTGTCACGGTCTCGACTGGTATGTGATGCCGTGGGCGTCACGGTTCCTCGATCGTCTCAGTCACCGCTATCTCGTTCCACGCTATGCGGCCAAGGCCGACGCAATCGTGGCCGTGTCCGAGGTCACCCGGCAACATGTCATGCAGTATCTCCACGTTGAGCCCGAGCGGGTGGTGACGGTCTACTCGGGGATGGGGGATGCCTACAGAGCACCGAAGAATCCGGAGCGCCTGCGTGCTGTCCGGGAGAAATACCGGTTGCCGGAGCGCTTCTTCCTTTACGCGGGTGCGATTTATCCACCCAAGAATTTCACCCGGCTGGTGCGGGCCTTCGCGAAGGTCGGCCCCGATCGTGGGATCCACCTGGTGGTTGCGGGTGGGGAGAACCGGTTTCTCTCCGATCAAGAGATACGGGAGCCCGAGGCGCTGGGTATTGCCGAGTGGGTGCGGTGGCCAGGTTGGATCGATGGCGAGGAGGATCTGGCGGCGCTTTACTCGATGGCCGAGGCACTCCTGCTTCCGTCGCTCTTCGAGGCCTGTCCTCTGCCGCTCCTGGAAGCGATGGCAGCCGGGTGCCCCGTCATCACCGCCGACCGATACGGTACCAAGGAGCTGGCGGATGGTGCCGGTGTGCTCGTCGATCCGGAGTCGGTCGACAGTATAGCATCGGGTATGGTGCGGGTGCTGGAGGATCCGGCATTGAGAGCAGGTCTGGTCCAGGCCGGGTTAGAGCGGGCCGAATCTTTCAGCTGGCCGCGTTGCGCCAGAGAAACGATGGGAGTGCTGGAGCGGGCTGCCCGGAACCAGCGCGCCGCCGCCGCGAAGGCGTCTTGATGGCGCCGGTGGAGGTCGTAGTCAACGCCCGGTACTTGAGCGGAACGTGGACTGGGACCGAAGTGTACATGGCTCGGCTGCTCCAAGCCTTGAGCGAAACGGAGCAGGTGCGAGTGTGCGCACTCACGTGGGCGCCGCTCCACATGAATCTTCCGGGTGTGCACGAAATCATTCCGGCGCGCCGTCCAAATTTTCGCGCGGGATCCATCCCCGCCGTCCTCTGGAAGCTGTGGTTCGATCAATGGTACGCATTGCGTGTCGTCTCGAAAAACGACGGGCTTCTGTACCATGGCATGGATGGATTCCTGCCGTATTCTCTCCGCCGCCGCGATAGCTGCGTAGCGACCGTTCACGACCTGGGATGGCAGGTACATCCCGAACTGTTCGATCACCGCCTGCGCCTGATGTACGGTAGTCTCTTTCCCTGGGTCCTGCGGCGGGCCGACCGGTTCATAGCAGTGTCGCGCTACACGGCAGACGATCTCATGCGACGAAGTGGTGTGCCGGCATCCAGGATAGATGTGATCTATCACGGCCTGGACCCTCTTTTTTCCGCAGTCAAGCAGAGCTCGAAAGAAGCAGAGGCTGGCCCCTACCTGCTCGCCGTGGGGGGCGTCTCGCCACGAAAGAACACTCGTCGGCTGATCGAGGCCTTCCGTGCCTGGCGGGCGAAGGGTGGACATCGCGCGCAGTTTCGACTGCTCATCACCGGTACCTCACTCGACAGTGAATTTGTCCGCGGTGCGCCACTGCCCGAAGGCGTGTCGCTGCTGGGCTATGTCGCTAAAGAGGATCTTCCTGGTTTGTACGCCGGCGCCGCCGCATTCCTGTACCCCGGCATCTATGAGGGTTTCGGCCTTCCTATCATCGAGGCGATGGCGTGCGGGACTCCGGTGGTCACCTCGACCACCGGCGCTGCGCCGGAGATCGCCGGAGGCGCTGCTGTTCTGGTGGACCCGTTCGATGTGGAGAGTATTGCCCGTGGCATCGAGCGGGTGACCCTGGCCCCAGAGGGCGACCGGCTGAGCGCGTTGGGTCGCCAGCGAGTAGGTATGTTCGACTGGAGTACCGCTGCCAGTGAAACCATTGAGGTCTATCGCATGCTTCAGAGGTGAACCGAGGAGCCATACGCCATGACCCGACCTTTTACGATCTCGATTTTGGGCTGGGTACTCGCCTGCGGACCGGCCGAGTCCGATCTGCTTCGAAGTGGCAGCTGGATCGACCTCACGCATGACTTTTCTACCCGGACGATCTACTGGCCTACCTCAAAGCCGTTCAGTCTCGAGGTCGTAGCTGCTGGACGAACACCGGACGGGTACTACTACGCAGCCAATAACTTCAGCGCGGCAGAGCACGGCGGCACCCACCTGGACGCTCCGGTGCACTTTGCCGAGGGGAAGTGGACCACAGACCAGATACCGCTGGACCGTTTAGTGGGTGACGCGGTTGTACTGGACATACCGCCTCCGTCAGACAGCAGTGCAGACTACCGCATCGATCCGGCCGCCATCGCGACATGGGAGCGGAACAACCGCGTCATTCCCGAAGGCAGCATCGTACTCTTCCGCACCGGTTGGGAGCGCCGATGGCCGAATCGGAAGACGTATCTGGGAACGGAGCGGATGGGAGCCGAGGCAATCCCGGAGCTGCACTTCCCCGGCATCGACTCGGCCGCCGCGCAGTGGTTGGTCAAACGTCAGGTGCGTGCAGTGGGGATCGACACCCCCAGCATTGATTACGGACAATCGAACACTTATCCCACCCACCGTGCCTTCTCGGAAGCCAATATTCCGGCCTTCGAGAATCTTGCCAACCTCGATCAGTTGCCTCAGACAGGAAGCTATGTGGTGGCGTTGCCAATGAAGATCAAAGGCGGGAGCGGCGGCCCGCTTCGCATCGTGGCGATTGTGCCCCGCTAGACACCCGGACCGACCGGGCTGAAGCAGGTTTTTTGGGTCGAATTGGCGTGGTGGATTCGAACAGCATTCCCGCATACCAACAAGTTACTGGAAACTTCCGCCCTAGTCGCGTCGAGTTCATACGTGCTGCCCGAATCTCCAAGTTTCGGACTGTGAAGATGAAGGTTCGGGCAGAAGACCACACGGCAAGCCTTGTTCAGGAGCCCGGTGCACTCACCGAGGTCGGGCGTTCAAGGGCTCCTCGGTCCAGATATGCGCCCCAACCAGCGATGGCATGTTTCTACCTTGTAGTGGTGGGCCAGCTCCGAGCTGACCCTAATCCGTCCCCAGCAGTACGCCTGGCCAGCAGCAATCAAAACCGCAGGTTCCGTGAGCACTCCCCGGGTGGAGCCGCTCATTATCGGACCGGCTGCAGATGCCGGCATTACAGGGCGACTCGGCGCATCTGCAGCGGCCGCTCGCTGCCCTCTACCTCGTAACGGTGAAGTTGTTGAGAGGGATAGACCAGCCGTAACAGCCGTCTCCTCCTGAGTACGCCAGCGGAGATTCACTGGTCAGAGTAGCACCTCCAGCCAGCGGAAAGAGGTAATCCCAGTATAGATGACCGAAGGTTTGCTCTGCGTAAAGTCCGGCGAATCCGGGAGACGTCTCGGTCGTCCCATTCTCGAGGGTCCAGATTGTTGTAGTCGTTGTGATAAGCACCACGTGTGGTAGTTGCATTGTGCGGTGTCTGAGAGCAAAAAGATCATAGCGCACCGAGTCGACGACAAAGGTAACGGACTGGTGAGTGTGCCCGGCTCCGTCACTTCCATGACAATCCCACCCGCCAGTCGCCCCCACGAGCTCATTCAGATTTCTGAGTGCGACAAAATCCTGAGAGGTGGAGAATGTTCCGCTCGAGACCGTTACCGAACCTGCGGCTTCACCCGTGCTCGAGAGCTTGGTTCCGTTGACGATCCACGGTGCCGCGGCAGTGACGGTAAGTGGTGGATCAGGAATGGTGTTCCCGTACTGGTCAGTGGCATGGGTGAGCGAATCCAAATCCACCACTTCGCCAACGAAGAACCTGACCCAGATGTCGAGCGATAGATGTGTCATGGGGCCAGGCACCGCTGTCGCCGTGATACGACCGAAGACGATTGGCTCGCCGGTGGCCTGGTCCACCGCCCGGGCTTCGATCACCTGCTCCCCCGCCACGGTGCCGAGCGTCCACCGCTCTCTCGCCTCTCCCCCGATGTTCGTTTGAGCCGTTCCGGCAAACACACTCCCGCTACCGCTGATGACCACGAAATTGACAATCTGATTTGGGACCGGTCGCCCGTCCGCATCGGTAACCCTCACCACGATGGCCTCGGAAAGCTCCCTACCGACCTCCGCCTCCTGCGCACCGCCGGAGATGATCGTGAGTGTCGCCGCTGCCCCGGAATCTGGTTCGCTCGATGACGCACAGCCGTAACCGAGCACCAAAACGAGGCCAAGCCTGGCGGAACGCATTCTTGAGTGCCTCCGTGGTTATCGCCGAACCGTCTGTTTCGCTCGGAATTTCAGATTTGAGTTCACCGCTCAAGCTCTCCCACCCGAGTCAAGCGGGCGTCAAGCGGCCATTCGGACAGAACCACGGCCGGCAGATAGCTACTATTGGTGCCCAGGTGTCCTCACCCTCACGAGGGATCGAGTCCGTTGAGCCAGAGCACATCGAAACTCAGCGTAAGCCAGCGCGCCGCGTCTGACGCGTCCGGTAGCTACGGCGAAAACTTTGAGGGCTTGAGGCGGCTGGTGCAAATCCCAGAGATCTTCTCTGAGTCTCCAGCAGCAGGCTCAGACAAGGGCGAGTAGCGATTCATCAGTCACGAAGTGGACACAGAGATTGACGGACGAACTAACTCCAATTGGCCCTGGTGGATTCGAACCACCATTAACGGATCCAAAGTCCGCTGTCCTGC
>DATFFX010000129.1:0-2648 GCA_035249825.1 Gemmatimonadales bacterium
TAACCGACGGAGCTCGTCGAAGACGAGCGGCATCAACTCATCCAGCGTCACGGCCGGGAGTGGCGGTGTCTCCGGTATCTGTGGCATCAAGGCTCAGGCGGGCGGAGCTACCAAGTTTGTCCGGCCGTAGTGAGAGCGCAAGCGGGTTGGCTACTGATTGATGGCTATCGCGGTCGTCACTCAGCAGCGGCATGGAGGGAGTGAGCGCATCATCGTCGCCCTGCAAGCGATGCCATTTTTCACTGCGGTCGTCGGCCGCACCACCCGCGGCACAGATGGCGCAGACCACCAACACCAAGGCGGCCCAGACGAGAACCAGAATCAGGAGCATGGTGCCTCCTGCGGCAACCCGAGTGCCGCACGACCTGGCTCCGGTGGCAGCGCCACAATCAGAAGTTCAGACGCTTCTTATCACAAGGCTGCAACGGATTGCGCGGGATCGGTGCACACGGTCCGGCCCTGCAATACGCCGGCTGGACGGCAGATCAAACGAACCGGCCCTGCATAGCTGCCCGATTCGAGATCATCTACTTCCTGGCCTCTCGGCAGTGTACCGAGCCCGGACTTGCCCCCCATGACATCATCATTCTTACTTAGGCGCAAGCCTTCCATCCCATCGAGCGACCAACTTCGTCAGTTGGAGTCCTGAACCCCACGGTCCAGTGTATCGAACAGACTCGCAGCTGAAAAGATTGTCTGCGTACGTCATCGCGCTCGGAGCGATTGTCGTGATGGCGGGGCTGCGCATCCTCTTGACTCCGGTGCTAGGAGACGCGCTCCCGTTTATTACTCTGTTTCCAGCCGTGTTCCTGGCGGCCTGGGCCGGTGGCTTGGGGCCGGCATTGCTGGCCGCAGCGACCGGAACGATGGCCGCGCTCTACCTGTTCTTTCCCGCCGCGTTCTCGCTGCATCTCGATCCCGTCGCACAGCTAGGTGCGGCTCTATTCGTTCTAACGGGTATTGCGGCGGGCTTGCTGGGAGAGTCCAGGCTCCGCGCGCAGACACTAGCCGAGCTGGCAGCGAAGCGGACGGGAGAGAGCGAGGAGCGTTACCGGGCGCTGATCGAGCAGACAACCGAGGGCATATGGCGCATAGAGCTCGCCCAACCGGTGCCGGTTGATTTGACCGCTGATCAGCAAATCGCGCAGTTCTACGAGCACGGCCAGCTCGCTGAGTGCAATGATGCCATGGCACAGATGTATGGCTTTACCAGCGCAGCCGAGTTGACCGGTGCCCGTCTGGGAGACCTCCTGCCTCGCTCGGATCCCAAAAACCACGAATTCCTTCAGGCCTTCGTTCACACCGGGTACCGCCTGTCCGATGCGGAATCGCACGAGCTGGACCGAAACGGGCACGAGCGCTATTTCCTCAACAATCTGATCGGGATCGTCTCAGACGGGTGCCTGGTCCGAGCGTGGGGTTCGCAGCGGGACATCACCTCCATGAAACGGGCTGAGGCAGCCGTGCAAGCAAGCGAAAGACGCTTCCGGAGCGTCTTCGAGTCGGGCATGATCGGCATCGCGTTCTGGAACCGGGAGGTCGTGACTGAGGCCAACGATTCTCTACTCGGCATGCTGGGTTACGATCGAGCGGACCTCGAGCAAGGTCTGCTGCGACGAGACCGCCTCTGGGCCAGGGGAGATGAAGAAGATGACCGTCGAGCCGGCGAGGAGTTACGCCGAACCGGCTCCTGCACGCCCTACGAGAAGGAGTTCCTCAGGAAAGATGGCAGCAAGGTACCCGTACTGGTGGGCGCCGCGCGTATTGGTCCAGAAATGGAGGACGTGTTCTTCGTTCTGGACCTGACCGAACGTCAGAGGGCGGAAGAGCGCATGAGGCAGGCAGAGCGCATCGATGTGGTAGGTCAACTCGCCGGCGGCATGGCCCATGAGGCCAACAACCAGATGTCGGTCGTGCTCGGTGCAACCGAGTTCATTCTCAAACATTCGGATGTCTCCCCCGAAATTCGCCAGGATGCCGAGTATATCCGCGCGGCAGCGGAACGGACCGCGTCCATTACCCGCCAGCTTCTGGCTTTCAGCCGGCGCCAGATCCTCCAGCCTCAGGCTGTTGACCTGAACCAGGTCGTGAAGAAGCTGGAACCTATCCTTCAGCGAGCGCTGACGGAGCGGCAGAAGTTGATGTTACGGCTGGCACCCGACCTGGCGCCGGTGCGGGCCGATCCCGTGCAACTCGACCAGGTGCTGCTGAACCTCGCCCTGAACGCTCGCGATGCCATGCCGGACGGCGGGGTGCTCACGATAGAGACTCAGAATGTGCACCTCACCCCCGAGTACAGCCTGGGAAGGCCAGGGGTCTCGATCAACGTGGGCCCCTACTCCGTGATGACAGTCAGTGACACCGGCCACGGGATCGACGCGGTCGTCATGAAGCACCTGTTTGAGCCATTTTTTACGACGAAGGGAATCGGCCGGGGAAGCGGGCTGGGGCTGTCCATGGTTTACGGCATCGTGAAGCAGAGCGGAGGGTACATCTGGCCCTACAGCGAGCCGGGATTGGGTACCACCTTCAAGATCTACCTGCCCTCGGTGGCAGAAATGCCATCGCCACTCGTGGGGCCAGTCGCTGGAAATACGATCGATTCGAACAGCAGAATGGTTCTGCTTGTCGAGGATGATCCGCATGTG
>DATFFX010000130.1:0-8116 GCA_035249825.1 Gemmatimonadales bacterium
CAGGAGCGCCTCAGGAGCCGTTCCGGCGGAGGAGTGAAAGACTGGTGATTGGACTGCTGCTATTCGCCCTGCTGCAAGCATCACCGCCCGAGCTCCATGTCGCGGTCGATCAGGACCGAATCAGCGTCGGCGAGGAGGTGCTGTACACTGTCCGTGCGGTAAGCCGCTCTTCCGAGCCGATGAACGTCACCGTCGCCCCCCTCCATGGCTTCGAGGTCGTGGCTCGCAGCGAGAGAACCGAGGTCTCCTTCTCGGGCGGTCCCACCCGCACAACGCTCCTGGAGATGCGGCTGCGCGCGTTGCGTCCTGGCCGTTGGCCGATCGGCCCCGCGCGGGTCACCCAGGGGAGTGAGGCCACCGAGGCCTCCGCTATTGCCATAGATGTGGAGCCCAATGCAGCTGTCGTCGCGGCTACGCTCAATCCCCGGCTACGCGCTCTCCTTGAGCGGACTCCGCCGCCGCCCAGAGGCAAAGCCGGAGTGGCGCTCATCGTCTCTGCCGATACGGTACGAGTGGGGGAGCAGGTGGACGTAGTCACCGCGGCCTGGTTCCCCCGAGACCTGAGGCTTCAGCTTCGCCGGCCTCCAACGCTGCAGCCTCCGGTGATCGATGGGGTGTGGAGTTATCCCCAGGCGGCGCCACCGGGAATTGCCGTGAGCCGTGACATCGGCGGCATAGGCTACGATCTGTTCGTTGCTCATCAGGTCGTCTTTCCACTGCTCCCCGGAACCGTGGCCATTCCTCGAGCCATGCTGAAGTACAGCACTCCGCTTGCGCTGCAGTTCTTCAGTCAGGAAGAACGGTTCGCGCTGACGAGTCTGCCGGAGACCCTTGCAGTGCGGCCACTCCCCCAGACCGGCCGTCCAGCCGATTTCAATGGCGCCGTGGGATCAGGACTCCGCCTGGAGCGGAGGGTCGATCCTCCGGCTGCTCACCCTGGTGAAGGGGTGGCGGTAGAAGTGATCATCTCGGGAGTCGGGAATACGGCGCTCTGGCCTCCTCCCAGCATCAGATGGCCTCGAAGCGCCCGGGCCTACTCCGATCGCGTGGACGAACAGGTGGCCACCGTTCAAGGCAAGGTCGGGGGCGTGAAAACGTTCCGGTTTCTGGTCGTTCCCGATTCCGTGGGGCCACTGACGTTGCCAGACGTGAATTACTCTTACTACGATCTGGCCGCGAACGGATTTCGGTCCACCACAGTGGGTGCAGTCTCATTGCCGGTGGTTGCAGGTGGGGAGTCGGCAACCACTGCGGCACTGCCCCCGGCGCTCATGCGCGGTAGAGCCCCGGCTCTAACCTGGCGGATGGCCCATGGAGTGCCTGATTGGGTCTGGGCGATCCTGCTGCTGCTGCCTCCGCTCCTGATATTTGGCCGCCGGTGGAGGCCACGGCGTCGAGCAAAACGGCCCGTGCTGGAGACTGGCGGCCTCCGCGGAGTTGAAGAGGAGCTCGATGCCGTGGTGCGGGGTCTGGTACCCAATCCCGACCAGCGCTCGCGAGCCGGACTCGCGGCGGCGGTCCGCGCAGCTGGTGCCGACGCGAGTACTGCTCGGAGGCTGGCGGCGGCAAGAGAGCGGCTCCTGGCGCGCCGATACGGCCCGGGAGAGAGTGCTGCTGATGATCCCGAACTGGTCGCTGAAGTCCGTGACTTGATTCAGCGGCTTGGTGCGTCACTGCGTGGGTGGCGGGCGCGGGGCGCCGCGGTTGTGGTGTTCGTGCTGCTCGCCCGGGGAATGTCTGCCCAGTCGCCTCCGCCTGAGCGGCTCTATGAGACGGGTGCTCTTCGCGCTGCGGCCGAAGGATTCGCGCGACGCGCCGAGCTCGAGCCGGCGGTCGGGGCACACTGGTATGATCTCGGGGCCACTTACTATCGTCTGGGACTAAAGGGTCACGCGGCGGCGGCCTGGCACCGGGCCCGCCGTTTGGACCCCCGCGAGCCTACCATTCGTCGAGCGCTCCAGCTCACCCCTCCACCCGACGCGACGTCCGCCCGCTGGACCTGGTCCCCTCCGGTCACACCCGAAGAACTGCTCCTGGCGGGAGTCGCCGGGTGGATCGTGGGCTGGATCGGCTGGGTAGTACGCCCGCGGCTGCGGGATCGGTGGGCCATTTTGCTGGCCTTCGCGGCCGTGAGTGTCGCTGCAGGCGTTGGCCTGCGGGTCTGGTACCGGCGCCCAGTCGGCATAGTCCTCGATCAGACTACGCTCCGGATCTCGCCCCATGGACTCGCCGCCGCGCTGGGTCCGCTGAGCTCGGGTGGAGCGGTACGGATCGTCCGCCGGCAGGCGGGATGGACGTTGGTGCGAGCGCCGGGCTCCCAGGAAGGGTGGGTGGCCTCCGACGCCATCGCTGCGATCGGCGGATAGATTTCTTCCAATGGCTCGCCGCATAACAATCTTACCCGACGCAGTCGCCGATCAGATCGCCGCCGGCGAGGTGGTCGAACGGCCCGCATCCGCCGTGAAGGAACTGGTCGAGAATTCACTCGACGCGGGAGCACTGCATGTTCGCGTGGAGCTGGAAAATGGCGGTAAGGTCCTGATTCAGGTTACTGACGACGGGACCGGCATGGGTCGGGAAGACGCGGTCCTGTCGCTCGATCGACACGCCACCAGCAAGGTTCGAAGCGCGGCCGATCTGGTGGGAGTTGCCACGTTCGGTTTTCGGGGCGAGGCACTTCCAGCCATCGCGTCGGTCTCACGCCTCACGTTAACCACTCACGACGGCCAGGGTGAGGGCTCGGAGCTCAGTGTCGCAGGTGGCCGGCTGGAGCGTGTTGGGCCTGCTGCTCGCCAGCAGGGCACCACGGTGATCGTTCGCGGCCTGTTCTACAACACTCCGGCTCGACGCAAGTTTCTCCGCTCCGCCGCCAGTGAAACGCGTGCTGCCTACGAGGCGGTTGCTACCCTGGCCCTGGCGCATCCAGAGACCGGATTCGAGCTGCACGTCGACGGCACGTGCCGGCTTTCCGTGCCCGCCGCGCAGGATGCCGCCGAGCGGCTGGCTGCGGTATGGGGGCGTGATCTGGCGGGAACTCTGGTACCGGTTCAGTATGCTGCCGGAGCGTTTCAGGTCAGTGGATTCGTTCAGCGTCCCGGCGACGCTCACCCCACCGGACGGCGGACCCAGCTCTTCGTAAACGGCAGGCCGTTCAAGGACCCGTTTCTGATACGAGCAGCAGAGGCAGGCTATCGCGCTGCCATCCACCCAGGCGACCGGCCCAGCATATACCTCCGCATCAGCGTTGCTCCTGAAGATGTCGACGTGAATGTCCATCCCGCCAAGCTCGAAGTTCGCTTCCGTGACCGGATCGGGGTCGAGCGCGTGGTGGAGGAGTCGGTTCGGGCTGCTCTCGGCGCCCTGGTGGCCGCAGCGCCGGTAGGAGACTGGCGTCCACTGCCCTCGATCGGCGCCGGCGCGTCATGGACTGACTCGGCCCGACAGCTGGTCGCTCCGGCCCGGTTCTTCGATGGAGAAGAACCCGCGAGCCCGGGGGAAGAGCCCGCCACGCAGACGGGTGGGTTTCAGGTACCCCTGGTCCGGGTCTTCGACAGCTACATCATGTATGAAGGGCCCGATGGCGTCATCATCGTGGACCAGCACTCCGCTCATGAGCGCGTGCTCTACGAGGCAGTCATGCTGCAGCTCGGTGGTGTCGGTGCTCCAGCCCAACGCCTGCTGCTGCCACTGACGGTGGAACTAACCGATGAGGAGCTGGACGCATTCGATGCGCACGGCGAGGAGTTGCGACGGGTCGGCTTCGAGGCTGAAACATTTGGCGGGCGCAGTATCGTGGTACACGCCGTACCTACACCGCACCCGCGCTTCGACGCGGGGGCATGCTTCCGGGAAATGGTGGCCGATCTGGCCCGAGGACGTTTCGGGGGCTGGGCCAACCGGCTGGAGCGCTTTGCGGCCACCTACGCCTGCCGTGCCGCCGTAAAAGCCGGAGACAGGTTGAGTGAGCGGGAAATGCGTGAGCTGCTCCTGCGATTGTTCGCCACCGACCTGCCTCCGCATGACGTACATGGGCGCGCCACCATCGTGCAGCTGCCACGCGAGGAGTTGGAGCGCCGGTTTGGCCGGCGATAGAGTACCGGTGCTGGTAGGGCCGACAGCAGTGGGCAAGACCGCTGTGGCCGTCGCACTCGCGGCCCACTGGCCACTGGAAATCATCTCGGCGGATTCGCGCCAGGTCTACCGCTGCCTCGATATCGGTACGGCGAAGCCCACCCGGAAAGAGCGCGCCCGTGCGCCGCATCACGGGCTTGATCTCGTGAGCCCTGGTATGCGCTACAGTGCGGGGCATTTTGCGCGCGATGCGGTACGCTGGCTGGGTGAGATCCGCAAACGGGGCAACTTGCCGGTCGTGGTGGGCGGAACCGGACTGTATGTCCGAGCGCTGGCAGAAGGTCTATTCGCCGAACCAGCGCTGGATGCGGGCAAACGTCGCTCGCTCGATGCCTGGACCGCGAGACTGGAGCCGATCGAGCTGCTTCGCTGGGCTGCCCGCCTCGATCCTGGATTCCGCGGAGGAGGCCGGCAGCGCGCCGCACGGGCAATCGAGGTCGCCCTGCTGAGCGGGCGCCCGTTGTCCTACTGGCAACAGGCCGCCCGCGCTCAGGGATCCCTCGACCCGTGGTACATTGTTCTCACTGTGCCTCGTCCGGTGCTGCATCAAAGGATCGCACGCCGGGCGGAAGACATGGTGCGGCGCGGGCTTATCGAAGAAGTTGCCGCGGTTCTGGCGGAAGGCCATGGTCCTCACACACCAGGGCTCGATGGGATCGGAATTCGTGAAGCGGTCGAATACCTCCATGGGCTGAGAGCTCGCGAGTCAGTGGCGGAAGCCATCGCGGTCGGCACCCGCCAATATGCCAAGCGGCAACAGACCTGGTTCCGCCATCAGCTGGCCGGGAATGTGATCACCCTGGATGCCACCCGCTCGCCGGAGAAGTTGGCGGCGGAGATCGCGGGCCTGTGGGGTGGGAGCTATGAGCTATGAGCTATGAGCTGTTAGCTATGAGCTGTTGGCTGTGAGCCAGAGCCGGTAGCTGTGAGCTGGCAGCTGAATCCGAACGGCAGTCAACCAGGAATAGCTAATAGCCAATAGCTAATAGCTACCAGCGACCATGAAAATCGGCATCACCTGCTATCCGACGTACGGCGGATCCGGCGCCGTGGCAACCGAGCTGGGGCTCGAGCTCGCCCGCCGGGGCCATGAGGTGCACTTCATCACCTATGATTCACCCTTCCGGCTCCGCGGATATACCGAGCGGGTGTTCTTCCATCAGGTCGAGACCCGGATGGGACGCTACCCGCTATTCGATCACTTCCCATACACACTCGCTTTAGCATCCAAGCAGCACGAGGTCGTGCTCCGCGAAGAGCTGGACGTGCTCCATGTCCATTATGCCATTCCGCACGCCACCACCGCTTTTCTCGCGCGCGAGATGCTGAAGGATGAGCGCGCCCTCCGGGTTATTACCACGCTGCACGGTACCGACATTACGCTGGTAGGGCAGGAGTCCAGCTTCTACGCTATCACTAAGTTCTCGATCGAACAGTCTGACGGGGTAACGGCAGTCTCAGCATACCTGAAGGATGAGACTTATCGCGCCTTCGGGTGCGGAAGCTGTGATGTCCGAGTGGTGCCGAACTTCGTGAATCTGCAGGAGTACCGGCCGGGAGAGCCGGGTTGCCGCGGCAAAGTTGCCCCCGAGGGCCACAAGGTCATCAGCCACGTCTCGAACTTTCGCGAGGTGAAGCGGGTCAAGGACGTCATCCGGGTGTTCGCGAGGATTCGGCGCGCGATGCAGGCAACGCTCGTGATGATTGGCGATGGCCCCGAGCGTGTCGATGCGGAGAACGAAGCCCGTGATCTCGCCGTAACGGATGACGTGCGCTTCCTGGGACGGCTCGACTCCGTCGCTTCGCTGCTGCAGGCCAGCGATCTCTTCATGCTCCCATCGCAGACCGAGTCGTTTGGCCTGGCCGCCCTGGAGGCAATGGCATGCGGGGCCCCCGTGGTCGCCAGCAGGGCCGGCGGCCTCCCCGAAGTGATCGATGACGGAGTCAACGGTATTCTGGAGCCGGTCGGATCGGTCGAGGCGATGGGGCGGAGAGCGATCGAAATCCTGCGCGATCCCGAGCGGCACGCCGCCATGCGCGCGGCAGCGGTGGCCAAGGCGGAGCAGTTTTCCGCCAACAGCGTCGTGCCGATGTATGAATCGTTCTACCAGGAAGTGCTTGCTTGAGGCGGCCTCGTGTCGCCTGAGCTCCTGTTGAAAGGTGCCCTGTTGGGCTTGGTCGAAGGAGCGACGGAGTTCATCCCGGTCTCTTCCACCGGGCACCTTATCGTGGTGAGCAACTGGCTGGGGCTGGTCGATGAGCGAGCCAAGACATTCGATATCTTCATTCAGCTCGGTGCCATCCTGGCTATTCTCTGGCTCTACCGGGTTCGGCTGAGCCGGTCCGTCATCGAAGCTCGGCGGGACGAGGCAAGCCGGCGATTTCTGGTGAATATCCTGATCGCCTTCCTGCCCGCCGCGGTGATCGGGTTCCTCGCCCACGAGTGGATCAAGAGCCGGCTCTTCAATCCGACTGTGGTGGCCACTGCGCTCGTCATCGGGGGTATCCTCATCCTGCTGATCGAGCGCTGGGCACCGAAAACGACGATCAACCACGTCAATCAGGTGACACCGCGGTCCGCTCTCGGCATCGGCCTGGCTCAAGTGCTGTCGCTTATCCCGGGAACCTCCCGGTCCGGGGCCACCATACTCGGCGGCTATGCACTCGGCCTCTCCCGAACGGCGGCTACGGAGTTCTCGTTCTTTCTGGCCATACCTGTTATGCTCGCCGCGACCATCTACGACCTTCTGAAGAGCTGGTCGGTGCTGACCACCGCCGACATTCCCATGTTCGCCGTGGGGTTCCTGGTTTCGTTCGTATCCGCCATCGTTGTCGTGAAGGCGTTTCTCTCCTACGTCTCCCGGCACAGCTTCGGAGTCTTCGCCTGGTACCGGATTGTTCTGGGCGTGCTTCTGCTGTTCACCTTGGGATGAGGTGTGCAATTCCGCAGGGGACTGCGCAGAGGCATTGCCGCTGATGCGGGTGCACTATTTCGAGCGGGTCAGCTCCACCATGGATCTCCTCCACGAGCTCGCCAGCGGCGGCGCGGATGCGGGAACGGCGGTCGTGGCAGGGGAGCAGCTCCAGGGGAGAGGGTCTCGCGGCCAGACCTGGCATTCCTCACCGGGCGGCATCTGGCTGAGCGTGCTCTTTCGGCCGTTAATCATTGAAGCGTTGGAGGTGGTCAGCCTTCGTGTGGGGCTGATTGTCGCGGAAGCAGTCCAGCCTTTGATACCCGAGCCGCTGCAGCTCAAATGGCCCAACGACGTGATGCTGGGCTCGCGGAAGGTCGGGGGAGTGCTCTGTGAGGCCCGCTGGCAGGGGGACGCTCTGGCCTGGGTAGCCGTTGGCGTAGGCATCAACGTCCGCAACGTCATTCCTGCAGAGCTCGGGCCCCAGGCCGTCGCGCTGTCTGCCCATGCTCCGGAGATCACGGTGGACGACGTGTACGCCGTGGTGCTTCCGGCCGTTCGCCGGCTCGATCCTGACGCGGGGCAGCTCTCAGCCGCCGAGCTGAAGCGGTTCGCCGGTCGAGACTGGCTTAGGGGCCGCACGATCCGAGAGCCGATCGCTGGCCGGGTTCAGGGTCTGTCCCCTGATGGGACGCTTCTGGTACAGAGCGCCTCCGGTCTCAACGTCCCGCTCCGCAGCGGGCCGATCGAACTGGGCGACTTCCTCACCACTGGTGACTTCGATCATGTTGCTCGCTCTCGACATCGGTAACACCGAGATCACGGTCGGCCTCTTTCACGGTCGAGATCTGGAGGCCCATTGGCGCCTTACCACAAATCCAGACCGCACCCCGGACGAATGGGGTAGCGCCATGGGCGCATTTCTGATGCAGAGCGGCCACTCGCCCAACGAGATCCGGGCCGTCTGCCTGGCCTCGGTGGCGCCGGCGGTGACGCAGAGCGTGGTGGAAGGGGTGAACCGTTCCACCGGCTGCACCGGCGTCGCGGTCGAGCCCCGCTCGCCGTTGCCGCTC
>DATFFX010000131.1:0-19717 GCA_035249825.1 Gemmatimonadales bacterium
GCCGCTGTGGTGCGGACGGGAAGCGAGCGTTGACTCGCGGTACTGAGAGGCTTTCCATTACCACCCACTCGGGCGAGTTCCTCACAATCAATCCTAGCCCTAGTGTAACCATACTGCTGAATGGAGAACCTATCTCGGGCAGTCCCTACACTCCTGAGCAGGGGTCTTAGTTCCTCAGTTCTAACCACTTAGAGCAATACTGCAGAGTTGATTCTCCTTCTGCCTTGAGGTATCTTGCTCGGCCGTATCGCCCTGGTGGTGAAACTGGTAGACACGCTATCTTGAGGGGGTAGTGCCGAAAGGCGTCGCGGTTCGAATCCGCGCCAGGGCACGTGGATCAAGTGAGAAGTGAGAGGTAAGAAGTTCAGAGGTGAGAAGGCTGGTGGATCTCTCCTTGTTACTTCTCACCTCTCACTTCTCACTTCTCACCAGGAAGACGCCACTGTAGCTCAGGGGTAGAGCTCTCGATTCGTAATCGAGCGGTCGTCGGTTCGAATCCGACCAGTGGCTCTCGTCCCACCCACAAGTAGTTCCGCAGATACCTGCCGACTAGGGCTATCTCTTCCGCTTCTCGCGATTATCGGAAGGTCATTGCCGCTGTGGTGCGGACGGGAAGCGAGCGTTGACTCGCGGTACTGAGAGGCTTTCCATTACCACCCACTCGGGCGAGCCGGTCTCGAGGCCAGCGTCCGGCAGATGCACGGCGAAGATTCGGAGTGAGTCCAGGTAAACCAGGATTTTCCCATCTCGCTTTTCGATTAAGCGAGTGGAATCCTTATCAGCCACAATGAGAGCCTCAAAAAATACCCGTCCCGCAATTCGGCGCTCACGCAGCCGTCCACTGCCGCTGCGAGTCTTCACGCCAAAGAGTGTTTGGTAAGCCTCTGAGCCCTTAACCGAGGCGACGCGGGTACGCATCGCAGCCACCACAGCAGAGTCGCCGCCGGCCCCCGAAGGAGCGGCAACGCGGGCGTAGGCCAGCACCGACATGCAGCCGTGCTCGCCGGAATCCCTGATGTCCAACTCGAGCACATCAACTACCATTCGTTTGACCCGGCAGAATTTCACGCCCCCCAACGAGGTCGTCGCCACATCGTGGAGAATGTCCCGTAGATTGCCGTGTAGGCGGTGAGCCCCTGCTAGCAGAGCAGTAGCAGTATCCCGTGGAGCGCGAAACGGGCCATGTGCTCCAGAGTCAATGGGGTAGGCTCTCCAGCGTCCGGTCGGCGGGGCGACGCTAAAGTATGCTGTGGAAAAAGCCGTGTGTGTATCGGCTCGGTCCAGAGGAGATAGGGAGACAGCTCGGGGTACGCAGCCGACTGATGTACTGACCAGCATCAGGAAGAAGGTGAAACGCGGCCCCGCCGCTCCACTCGATGGAACCATCGCGGCGAACACGCTAAAATACTATGCGAGTAGGGACCAGCCGCGTGCTCCTGGTGCCGTCGCCGAGTTGGCCCCTTGCGTTGTCCCCCCAGCAAAACCCCCGGCCCGGAGCATCGTCAGCGCTCCCACACGTGTGATCTCGGCCCGACCAAATTGCGCCGAACACCTCGCCGCCCGTGACCTCCACCGGAATGGTGCTCGGTTGTGCGTTGCCCGTCCCAAGACGGCCCGCTTTCCCCCAACACCACACCGCCCCATTGGCCATCCTGGCACAGGTATGACTTCCACCTGGCGCAATCTGGAAGGATCCGTCGATTCCGCTAATGGGGGTTGGGACGTTCTTCGGCAACAGAGTACCATCGCCAATCTCCCCGTCCGAGTTCTTGCCCCAGCAGTAACCACCGTTATCTGTGGGGGCACAAACAGTGGCCTGGCCTGCTGCGTTGGCCCCGATCGCGACAGCGAAGAAGAGCAGACCTCCCGCTACCAGCGTCGGTGTTCCGGCGCTGACACCGAACCGTCCGTTTCCGAGCTCGCCATCTACTCCGTTCCCCCAGCAGAGCAACTCGCCCGTGGTGGTAGCGCCGCATGCAGTGCGTCCACCAGCCGCAATGACCCTGAACTCGGGGTTGCCGGCAACTGCTACCGGGACGGAAGAATTTCCGGGAAGACCTGTCCCTAGCTGCCCGTCGTCGTTGGCACCCCAGCAGTATGTCACTCCCGAGCTGGCTTGCCCGCACGTGAAGTCATCACCAACAGCAACCTGTTGGAAAGTCAGACCACCGGTCACGAGTGTCGGCGATGGTGCCGGGTCGGTATTGCCGACGCCCACTTCGCCTGAACTGTTGCGGCCCCAACAATAGAGGCCGCTTGCCTCGATCGCGCAGGCATGATCCCCGGAAACTGGGGTAGCAAACAAGGGCGCACCAATAACTGCTGTCGGCCGGAGTCGGTCTGTAGTGGTCCCATCGCCAACCTGACCGAATTCGTTGGCTCCCCAACAGAACGCCTTGCCGTCCTCCTCGAGGCGCACACAGGTGGAATTCGCACCGGCACTGAGTCCGCCCAATTCAGGCTGGGTTGCCGGCTCAGCGCCATCGCCGCATCCGGCCGCGGCAACCGCTCCTGCGACTCCCATTGTGAGTAGTGCTGTCCATCGGATGCGATGCGTCACTTCGCGCTCCCGTCCAGAGAACCTTCCATGTCATCGATGAGGACGTTCCAGGCTAAGCGCGACTAGTCAAGCATCCGTCAAGTCTATGACCGCGACGGATCGCCTTACAGCACCCCCGAATGGCTCTCGTCTTCGCTCTCCGCTTCAATCCCGATCGAATCGTGCCATTCCTCGCAACACGATCATGAGCAGCAACGTCGCCCCCACCGCCAGGATGTAATACCCGAGGCCGGCGGATATCCCGATGGCTGCCGTGGCCCAGATAGAACCAGCGGTTGTCAGTCCAAGAACCGTGTCTTCGCTCCGAGAAACGAAGATCACGCCGCTGCCGAGGAATCCCACTCCAATCGCCACCGCCTGGATTGCGCGAATAGGGTCGGCCCGCATGTCATTCTGATCGCCGGGATGTTGCAGGACTGCAAGCTCCGCCAGGACGGTGTACAGAGCCGAGGCGATGCCCACCAGCATGTGGGTTCGGAGCCCAGCCGGCTTGTGAGCAGCCTCCCGCTCCCACCCGAGTACCGCGGAGAGCATACCGGCAACCAGCAGCCGGATCAGCAGCACCAGCTCGAGCCGAGGCTCGATTTCCATCAGAAGCAGGTTTGACCTCACCGGCGAGGCTGCCTATAAAGCGATGAAAAGAGAACTCACAGTGTTGCATCGGAGCGCAACTGTCAACGCATGTTACTTACGCTGCGGCCATATACGGGTATTTTTGAGGGCCCCCAAAAGGGAAACTGATTCACCAGGCCGGCAGGATCCCATGCCTTCGGTATTGGAACGTCTGCGGGAAGCTCTGGCGCCCAACTATACCGTGGAGCGGGAGCTTGCTACGGGCGGAATGGGAACAGTCTACCTCGCGAGGGACGAGCGGCTAGGGCGGCCGCTGGCCATCAAGATCCTGCGTCCCGAGCTCTCCACTGCTGTCGCGCTCGAGCGATTCGAGCGGGAAGCGCAATACCTCGCCCAACTCAACCATCCCAACATCCTTCCGGTCCATTTCGCGGGCGAGAGTAATGGTCTCGTCTATTACGTCATGGATTATGTGGAGGGTGCTACTCTGGATCGCCGGATCAGACAGGGCCCGCTCAGCCTGGAGGAGACGATCTCCCTGGGGCGTGGTCTTCTGAGCGCGCTTGTGGCAGCACACGCCAAAGGAGTGATTCACCGCGATATCAAGCCGGCGAACGTATTCCTGTCCCACGGTCGGCCGATGCTCGGCGATTTCGGAATCGCCTGCACGGTGAACCCCGATGACACCGCGCTCACTTCCCCGGGAGCCTCGATAGGTACCCCGCTCTACATGCCGCCGGAACAGGCGGCCGGCAGCCCGGTCACGGCACAAAGCGATATATACGCCATCGGGCTGGTCCTCTACGAGGCGTGCACCGGCCGTCGCTGGCCCCGATTGGCGAAGCCGGATCAAGTCGACTGGTCCGATGTTCCTGAGCCGCTGATCGAGCCACTGACGACGGCACTTCAGTGGCTCCCTCAGGACCGCTGGCCCGATGCTCGGAGCTTTGCCCAGGCGCTGGCTCAGGCGCAGGCGATTCGAGGCATGCGATGGTCGCTGCTCCTGCTCCCGTTGGCCATTGCCGGAGTCTTGCTCGCCTGGTGGTCGTGGCCTCAGCCGGAACCGGCTCCCAGCAGCCTGGCAGTCTATCCCTTCGAAGTCGTCGGCCTGACCGATACCGCTCTGGGTGACCAACTCGCCCGCGTTACCGCAAGCCACATCGAGACGTGGCCCGGGGTCACGGTTACGCCTATCCGCACCACGTTCCGTGAATGGCGGGCATCTACCCTCCCGCCGACAGAGCGCCTGGACCAGGTGACTGCCCGTATAGGAGCAGAGTACGGGGTGTCCGGAGTGGTGCGACCGTCGCACCGCGGGTGGGAGGTCCAACTTTCGGCAGTGGACTCCGCCGGGCATCGGGTCCTGGATACCATCGTGCGTGGAGACCCGGAGGACCGCCTGGGATTGGGCGACGCCATCAGTGCGCAGCTGCTGCAGAAAGTTTTTCCGCGCTCGAAACCACTGTACCGCAGCGGCGGGGCGCTCGCTGGCGTGAGCCCTCGCGCAGTTCGGGAATTTCTCTTTGGCGAGGATGCCTCTGGTCGTGATGCCTGGCTGACCGCCGAGCGGCACTACCTGAAGGCCTTCGAGCTGGATTCGACGTTCGTGCTCGCTGTCTGGCGCTTGGCGAACGCCAGACGATGGATGCCGCTGCGGCCCGAGGCACCGCTGCCGGAGGGTTTTCTCTCCCTGTACCACGCTCATGCCGGCAAACTGCCGAGGGTGGATCGCCTGCTGATCGAGGCGCAGTTCGCTCCGGGCGGAGAGCCGAGATTCAGGCTCTATGATACGGCGCTCGCCGTGGCGCCTCGCGACGCGTACCCGGCCCTCTACTACGGAGACGAGCTGTTTCACCGGGGCCCGTTGTCCGGCCGCGGGCTGGATGAGGCTATCGCCATCCTCCGGAAGGCCGTGGCACTCGACTCGCTCCTGGCCCCGGCGCACGAGCACCTGGCCTGGGCGCTCATTCGCGCTGGCGAGAAAGACGGAGCTCGCCTCAGCCTCGACGCTCTTCACCGCTCGGCAGGGAACGCGAAGGAATCCGAGATCTATCTCCCGGCACTCCTGGAGCTCGCTTTCGGGCTCCGCTTTGCCGGCAACTCCACCCCGTTGAAGTCCACATCGTTGCAGTCGCCGCTCGAGCTCGCCCTCGCGGCGAGAGGAGCGCTCTCGTTCGGCATGCCGGCTGTCGAGTACGCTCTGGGCGCTCGTCTCGCATCACTGCCGGCGGCCCCAGCCGCGCTTCACGGCAGCGGCCAGATAGCACAAGGCGTGGCTTCCATGGCGCTCGGTCGTCCGGTGACCGCATTGCGTCACTTCGATTCGGCGGCGGTTCTGTTGCCTGAGCGCCTGGAGTCACGTATCCAGTCGGCTGAGTGGAGGGTCATCCCGGCCGCCTTCGGGTTCCCGGGTATTCCCGACGCCGAGATCGAGAGTGGCAGGCGCGAACTGGTCCGCTTGACGGCAGACACCAGCATCGGGCGGCGAGCCGCGTGGGCGCTGGCTGTCGATGCCTTGCAAAGGGGTGACGCGGCAGCCGCGGCGCCATGGAGGAAGCAGGTGGCCTCGGGCGATACCATCGACGGTCCGCTCGACCTGTTGCTTCGCGCCATGGCCGAAGCCACGGCCGGCCGGTATGCGGCGGCGCTCGAGCTGTCTCGTCCTGCCTTGAGTTATGACTCAGCCGGTAGAGCAGGCGATCCCTTCTTCAGGGCGGCACTGCACCTGGCTCGGGGCAACTGGTATGCGGCCTCGAATCAGCCATCCAGCGCGGATGCGTCCTGGCTCTGGTACGAAAACCTGGATGTGGTTGGATGGCCCAGCACCGTTGCACAAGCTGCCGAGGTGGATTGGGCCTTCAGCAGCCATGCCCGCTGGCGGCGCGGTAAGCTGGCTGACTCCCACAGCAGGCCGGTCCATGCCTGCCGGATGATGACGCAGGCTGCCGATGCGTGGCGCGGAGCCGAAGCGTCCATCGAGCCGTTGCGGGCAGAAGCAAGGACGGTCATAGGCCGATGCCCGTGAGCCCGTCCGACCTGCTGGAACGAGCCCGTCCACTGCTTCTGCCACGCTATCAGCTGCAGGAGGAATTGGGGCGCGGCACAGGCACCGTCCTGATCCGGGCGCAGGATACCTCCCTCAGACGTACCGTCGCGATCAAGCTGCTGGACCCGGAGCTTGCCGGGAGCTCACTCTCACGCCGGTTTTCAGGCGAAGCCCGACTTCTCGCGCGCCTCAACCACCCGAACATCGTGGCGATCCATGAGACGGGTGAGGCAGGCGGCCTGCTCTACTATGTCAGAGACTTTCTGGAGGGCGAGCCGCTGACGGCCCGGCTGGGGCGCGGGCCGCTGCCACAACGCGAAACTCTCGAGCTCGCACATGATCTCCTGGGAGCACTCGCGGCCGCGCACCGCTCCGGGGTCATCCACCGCGATCTCCACCCTGACCACGTCTTCTGCCTGGAAGAGCGGGCAATCCTGGCGGACTTTGGAATCGCCAAGTCTCTGGACGATTCAGACGCGCTGCAGTCCAAGGGGGAGGGCGGGAGCGCGCTCCTGGAGTATGCTGCGCCAGAGCAGCTCGCGGGCCTGGAGCTGGATTCGCGGACCGACCTGTACGTTGCCGGCATGCTGCTGTACCGGGCGCTCACCGGCAGCGCCTGGACCACGGGAAATCCAGTCGCAAAAGGCAGGTGGTCGGATATAACTCGCCGCCTGCGCCCTGCACTTTGCCGCGCGCTCGAGCCGGCAGCATCGGAGCGGTGGGAAGCGGCAGTGGACTTCGACCGGGCACTCAGAGCGGCTGAACACCGGCCCGGTTTTCGACCGAAGCTGCTGATTGGCGTGGCTGCCGCCGGCCTGATCGGAATCCTTGCTGCGGCGCTCTATCCCATCCGCCGCTCGGCTTTGCCAAGTCTGGTGCCCGCCGATCTTGCGATTCTGCCCATCGCCGCCGAGGACGGCGCCCCCGACTCGCTGGGCTCGGACCTGTCCTATCTGGTTCACCGAAACCTCGACAATCTGCCCGGGCTGTCTCTCACGTCGTTTCGTCAGGTCCTGCTGTGGCGGGATCGTCGTAGCCCAGAGATTCTGGGTGAGAGCAGCGCCAGGACCGCCCGTGAGCTCCACGTACGCTGGCTTGCTCATGGCGCAATGCGCCGCCGGGGAGACAGTCTGCTGGTGGATCTCACGTTGTCCGATTCCGCCGGCAGGAAGATCCCCATAGGCGAGGTCGGCGTGGCCTCCGGAGATCTTGGGCATCTCAGCGACACGCTGGCCGTGTTGCTGGTCGAAGCAATCGCGCCGCACCTTGCGCCCACGTATCACGTCGTGAGTGACCTTGGCAGCGTGCGGCTCTCCATCCTGCGTGAGTTCCTGCGTGGTGAAGCCGCCTTCCAGCGGGATGCCTGGGCCAGCGCAGAGCGCCACTATGAGGCCGCGGTCAATCTCGACTCCACGTTTGCGCTAGCTGCATGGCGGCTCGACAATCTCAGGCGCTGGCGGCGCCTCCGCGCCCATGACGATCTCCGCAGTCGGTACGCCCGTCCGGATGCGCCGTTGCGGCCTCTGGACCGCTCGTTGATCGAGTCGCTTCAGGAGCCGGAGCTCGGGGCGCGCATGGCAAGGCTGGACACCGTCATAGCCAGGAACCCCGACGATGTGTACGCCCGGTTCCTTTATGGCGAAGAGCTGTTTCACCGGGGGCCGCTGGCGCGGCGTGGATTGGAGGAGGGCACCAGGGCCATGGCTGAGGCCATCGCCAGGGATTCTTCGATGGCATTGGCGTACGATCATCTCGTCTCTACCGGCATCCGGTTGGGACAGCGTGGCTACACTCGCGAGATGCTCGACCGGAGGCGGCGAGTCTCGCGGCAACCATCGCCCGGCGATCCTGATGTGGTGGCGTTGTCCGAGTTGGCCTACGACGAGCGCTTCGTCCCGTGGCGCGCCCGGATCAAACGGTGGTATCTGGCTGCCCGAGCCGACTCTGCCAAGCTGGAGGGGGTAAGCCGGCTGTTCCGTACCGGGGTGTCCTGGTTCGACATTCCCGCGGCCCAGGTGGGCCTGAGTGATGTGCTCCTGGGTGCCAATTTCCTGGAGCCGGCCCGCGGCAATGCGCATGAGGGCAAAGCGATCGGCCTGATAGCTCTGGGCCGGACCAGCGATGCTCTGGCAGAGTTCGATTCAGCTGCGATCCAGCTCGATACCGATGAAGCCCGACTGCAGGTCGCGGAGCTGCGAGCGGTGCTTCCGAGTCTGGGGTTCCCGCTGCCTTCAGAGAGTCAGGATTGGCGCTCCACACTTGTGGCCTTCACAACCGACAGCATACTCGGATTCCGCGCGGCCTGGGCACTCGGCTTGGCCGCACTTGCTGCCGGGGACACTGCGGAGGCGTCGCATTGGCGGCGCCGGCTTGCCGCGGATGAACGAGCTTTCGATCTCGAGCAGTTCCTCGGTGCGCTGCTCCTGGGGGCACGGAAGCAGTGGGCAGCGGCGCTTGCCGTGTCGGACTCCTTGAGCATCGTCATGAACGCCACCAGGCCTCCTGACCCGTTCGCCAGGTCAGTGTTTCACCTGTCGCGGGGACGCTGGTTGTGGAACATCGGGCGTCCGGCCGAGGCCGAACGGGAATGGCTCTGGTACGAGAACTCGGATATCGAGGGATGGCCCCAGGCTGAAATGCAGGCCGGGGAAATCGACGGAATGCTGGGCGTTTACGCCCGGTTGTTGCGCTCGCGGGCACTGCTCCGGCCCGGTGCCAGCCCGGCCGAGCAGCAGGCCGGATGTGGCTACATCAAGCGGGTAACGGAGCTTTGGACTGATGCAGATCCGTCTCTGCGCCCCTTGGTGAATGAAGCAGATGCTCTACTTCGCGGCTGTGCATGATTCTCTGTCAAACACTGGGACCGGTCGGTTTGACTGTGGATGGGGCACCGGCACCGCCGGAGCTGCTGTGGCGGAAGCATCTCGCACTGCTGATTTACCTGGCTCGCTCTCCGCGTGGCCGTACCCGCGAGCATCTGGTTGGACTCCTATGGGCGGAGAAGCCTGAGTCTGCGGCTCGCCATTCGCTGAACGAGGCAATTCGGGTGCTCCGGCGATACGGCGGCGATGGTGCCGTTGATACCAGCGCCGGGCAGGTGCGGTTAGCGGCAGCTGCAGTTCAGCTCGACGCCACGCAGCTGGAAACGCTGGCCGCGGCACAGGACTGGAAACCGGCGGCCCGGCTGGTGGCAGGCGAGTTCCTGGAAGGCTTTGCCATTCCAGGTGCTTCTGCATTCGAGGACTGGTTGGGCAGCGAGCGCTCGCTGCTGAGACAGCGTTCGGTCGAGGTACTGGTATGCCATGCCGAAGAACTGCTCCGGGCGGGAGAAGCCGCAGACTCGGTTGCGATCGCCTTCCGCGCCATCGCCATGGAGCCCGGATCCGAGCGCGCACTGAGGGCCGCCATGCGGGGTCTCACCGTATCGGGAGACCGGGCAGCCGCACTCGAACAGTACGACGAATTTCGAGTCCGGTTAGCGCGCGAGAGTGGTCGCGAGCCGGCTGCAGAGACCCGGGCACTGGCGGAGAGGGTTGAGCAGGAGCGGGCGGTGAGACCGGTGACGGCGCCGGGGAAGCCGCAGCAGGCTGATGAACGGCAGAAGCTGCCGCTGGTCGGGCGTGAGAACGAGCTTGCCGGGCTGCTCGACGCGGCAGCGCAGGCCTGTCGAGCGCGGCGCCCCACCTTGCTGATGATCGAGGGAGACAGTGGTGTAGGAAAGACGCGGCTCGCCGACGAGTTGCTCGCCCGCTTGCGTCTGGATGGAGTGACTGTGGCCGCGGTGCGCGCGGTCGAGGCAGATCGATCCGAGGAATGGAGCGGTGTGCTCGGACTTGCCCGAGGCGGGCTTCTGCTGGCGAGAGGACTGGCAGCTGCGCCAGCGGCTGCTATCGGGAGTTTTGCCGGCGCCCTGGACGAATGGGCCGAGCGTTTCCCCAGCTTGCCGCGAGATGCGACGCCCGCCGCATTGGGACCAGCGCTGAGCGAAGTACTTCGGGCTGCCACGTACGAGCAGCCGGTTGCGCTCGCGCTGGATGATGCCGGCTGGGTCGACAGATCTTCCTTACTGGCATTGTCGGCAACCTTGCGCGATCTCGCCTCCGCGCCGCTGATTATCGTGATTGCTACCGATCTTCAGCCACCAAGGCCCGAACTGGATGAGATTCGAGCCCGGCTCGGCCGTGATATTCAGGGGGTTACGGTTCGGCTCGCGCCGCTGACTTCGGATCACCTGAGCCTGTTGGCCCGCCGGATGTTGCCCGGTTTTAATGACATCGAAATCGACCGGGTGGTGCGTCGCGTCGCCACCGATTCCGCAGGGCTCCCGCTTCTTGCCGTCGAGTTGCTGCGAGCCGTGGCGCTCGGCCTGGATCTCCGGGGCACTCCGGGGGCCTGGCCGGAGCCGATGAAGACCCTCGATCAGACTCTCCCCGGCGATCTTCCCGAGGCCGTCGTGGCCGCCATCCGAATCACCTACCGGCGGCTCAGCCCGGCCGCTCAGCGGTTGCTGGCGGCGGCGGCGGTCCTGGGCGACAGGGTGTCGGCCCCAATCCTCGCGCGGGCGACTGGATCGCCGGCCGCTGAGCTCACGGCAGTACTCGATGAGCTGGAATGGAATCGCTGGCTACTCTGTGAGGCGCGGGGCTACAGCTTTCTCGCACGGCTCACGCGGCAGGTCATCGCCCGAGACATGCTGACTCCCGGACAGCGGCAGCGGCTACTGGATGCCGTCAGCGGCACGACCGAATCCGAGACGAATCCGCATCACTGAAGTGCTTGACTCCCACTTGATGCCCTGATGCCATTCTGCGGCTCCGATCTCAACGGAGCCGTCGGTGCGTCACTCTCCACAGCGATCAACACTGATGCACGGCTGCTCGCGACGGGTCCCAACCGCCGCCGTCCGGCGCCCGGCTCTGGGCCTATCACTGCAGTTCTGAGGAGAGAGCCATGCTTCCCCGATTCACTTCGGTCCGTGTCGCCGCGATGATCACGCTGGCACAGGTTGCGGGAGCGTGCATGTCGTGGCAGACCCAGGAGGCTTCGCCGGAGCAGCTGCTGGCCGAGAATCCACCGGACCAGGTTCGGGTCACGCGCGCCGACGGCAGCACAGTGCTGATCGTAAAGCCGCTGATCTCGGGAGACAGCCTGACCGGAACCCTGCCGGGCTCGGCACCGGACTCCGGCCGCCCGCTTTCCCTGCCGCTAGCTGACGTGCGCTCAGTTGAAGTTCGCCGGGTAAATGCCGGGAGAACGGCGCTTCTGGTCGCGGGGCTGGGCCTGACCGCAGTGGCAGTGGTCGCCGCAGCGTCCGAGGAAGCTCGTCCGGCGCCAACACCTCACAACTCTACCACCTCGTGCCCTCTGGTCTACAGCTGGACTGGCACAGAATGGCGGCTGGACTCCGGTACCTTCGGCGGCGCAATTGCGCCCAGTCTCGCCCGCACCGACCTGGACAACCTGATCCATGCCGTACCCGAGCGCGGAATCCTGCGACTTCGAGTGGCCAACGAACTTGCCGAGACCGACTACCTCGATGCCGTGTCGGTGCTGGCAGTGGATCACGCTCCCGGGTTCACTCTCGCCCCGGACGGACAAGGACGGCTCCATACGGTGGGCGCACTGAATGCGCCCCGGGTCGCGAGAGATTTCCGGGGAGCTGACGCACTGCAACGGGTGCGCGCGCCCGACGGGTGGAATTGGGAGTCCAATCCTACCGGCCGGGACACGGCCCATGCCGAAGATATCCGGGACGGATTGGAATTGGTGTTTGCCCACCCGGGCACTACGCAGGCTCGGCTGGTACTCGACGGAAACAACACTCCCTGGGCCGCACACCTGATTCAGGAGTTGGTGGCAGCGCACGGGGAGGGTGCCCAGGCCTGGTATGACTCTCTGGCGACTCATCCGCCGATGGCTCGCAAGCTTGGCGCCATGCTGGCAGAAGAAGCTTTTCTCGGGGTATCTGTCTGGTCCGAAGGGCGCTGGCAGCACCAGGGATACATCTGGGAAGCTGGACCGGAGATAGCCAAGCGGCAGGTGTTCCCGCTCGACTTGAGCAAGGTTGCAGGCGATAGCATCCGCGTTCGCCTGGAGTCCGCCCCTTCGTTCTGGCTCATCGATCATGTAGCGCTCGATGCGTCCGCTCCAATAGCCTATGAGGCGCACGAAATCTTCGCGGATTCGGCGATCGACGCGAACGGGATAGACCTGAGGGATCGGCTGCGCGCAACCGACGCCAGCTATTTCGTGATGGAGAATGGCGCCGCGGCTGAGATGCAGTTTCGGGTTCCTGCGGTGCCGGCCGGCATTGCCCGATCGTACTTCGTCCGGTCCCATGGCTGGTACCGCATCCACAATCAGCGTGAGGACGGCGCCCCGAAGAGGAGAGTGCTTGCTCGGGTCTTCACCGAGAGTCACGGTGCCTCACGCGTTGCAGTTGGCCGATTCAATGACGCGCTGCTGGTGATGGAGCGAGAGCGCCAATGACTGCCGAAGGCGTGTGGGTCACGGGAATCGGGGCCGTGAGCGCGGCCGGCGACGGTGCCAGGGCGCTAGGAGACCTCCTGCTCCAAGGACGCAGCGGCGTGCGGCCGGTTCCCGAGCTTGGCTGCCGGCCGGCAGGACTGGCGGAGGCACCCCGACGACATTCCGCGGGAAAACACCTGGATCGGTCCGCCGGTTTCTTCCTTCACGCTGCCGAAGAGGCCTGGCTCGATGCGGGACTCGACCTCGGCTCCGTGAATGCTCGGAGATGCGTGTTGCTGGAAGGCTCCTCGCTGGGTCCTATGGCTGATCTGCTCACGGGGCATGCGCACCAACTCAGCCATCCCGGACGGTCCCGTGCCTTGCCGAGCAACGTGGTGCGTTACATGAGCGGTGCTGGAGGTGCCGCCTTCGCACAGCTCAAGAAAATCCGCGGTGCCGTGTTTCATCTCTCCGCCGGAAGCGTCTCGGCTGCCTGCGCCATCAGCGAGGCATACGGGAAGATTCTCTCGGGGGAGGCGGACGTTGCCGTTGCCGGAGGGACCGAGTGTCCCCTGCACACCGATGTGCTCGCCAGCTTCGGAATGGCAGGAATACTGGGGAGCTTCGATCCCGATGACGCACCATGCCGGCCATTTGACCGGCGTCGGAGCGGAACTGTGCTTGGGGAAGGAAGCGGAGTCCTCATCCTCGAGAGTCCGAAACACGCCCGGAGCCGCGGCGCAACGCCCCGGGCGGTGATCACCGGCGTCGGCGTGACGTGCGAGAGCTTCAGCATGACATCGCCTGATCCCACCGGCGCTGGAGTAGCTGTTGCTGCGCGTGACGCTCTTGGAGCTACTCATCCAGCTGAAATCGGGTGGGTCAAGACGCACGGCACCGGCACGCGACTGAACGATGCTGCGGAGTGTCACGGACTCAGCACCGTCTTTGGGGAGCTGCTGCCGGAACTCCCCCTCACCTCGATGAAACCTGCCGTTGGCCACTGCCTGGGCGCGAGTGCAGCGGTGGAAGCAGTAGGTACCGTGCTGGCGCTTGGGATGGGGCTGGTGCCTCCGACTCTCGGGTATGAGGAGCCAGATACAGAGCTCCCGATACACCGGATTGCGCGGTCGCCGAGTCCGGCGCGAGGTGATGCGGTACTCCTGCTCGCCGAGAGCTTCGGCGGCAGATGTGTCGCTCTCCTGCTTCGGTCCGCTGCATACGCTTGACTCTTTCTTGAGCATCCGAGTCCACTCTTCCTGGGACACGAAACATTCCGCAACCCTATGGAGAGGTAGACCCTATGCCCGCCTCGAGGTGGAACCAGCACCTTCGAAACGCCGGAGCGGTTACGGTCACACTGCTCGTGCTCGGCTGCGCCAATGACGAATCCTCCCACCCACTGGCGCCTGGAATGCCGAAGCTCGCAACCGCGGCCAACCCGCCGGCCGGGCTGGTGTCGCTTACCGTCGCCGGGGCCTCACATTCGATCTGGCCTTACACCGGGGTGGATTTCTCCGGCACACCACAGGATCCAATCAACCTGGTTATTGCCGGAAAGTCGGACCCACGGCTGGTCCGGGCCGCCCTGCTGGCGCTGAACGGTGACCGTACAGCTTTCGGCATGCCCAATGTCTTTCCCTTCAACTGCACCTGGAGTGACGCCATCGGCGACCTCCAGACCGGCTACAACGCAACTGCCGGATGGACCGGCAGCGCGATCCAGTTGGCCTGTGGCGGGTTCGGTCCAGTCCGATTCCACATTCGGCTCTTCGAAGCGGGCGTGTTGACTCTAGGAAATGTCCATTTCGAGGTTCTGATCCCCGGCACAACCGAGCACCAGGTGTTGAGCTGGGAGTTGGCCGAGCAACTGGTGCTGGTGGACTTCGTTCGCTCGGGCCTGCTGGGTGCCGCCCCCGGCAGCTCGGGTATCATCAATGCGGCGCCTTCCTTTCGCGAAATAGCCGATCAGATCTATAACGCGCTGCCCAACGATCTGAAGCTCACGATCGGCGGACCCACCGGCCCGGTCAGCAGTCCAGTGCCGATCGCCACTGACGGCCAGGCCAGCGTCTTTCAGCTGGAGGGTGAAATCAGTCCTGCGCCGGGTAGCAGCACGCAGATGTTCGTGGTCGAGTGGGGCCAGGTGATCCCACGGCCGTTCTGCGCCGAAGGGCCGGAAGACTTCGTGTTGGTGGAGGGCCCTGTCAACCTGCGCAAGACCGTCGAGGTGCTGACTTCAGGCGAGCTGCAGAGCGAATTCGTGGCTTCCGGACAGTTGCGCCTGACTCCGATCGATCCGCAGACCGGATCACCGACAGGGGTCCAATACCGCGCCAACGTCGAGGACCGCCAGATCACCAGTTTTGGTGCTGCAGGCGGGGCAGTTGATGGGCTGGTACGCCAAATGGAATTGCCACAGAACGTGGACGGACGGGGGAACAAGACTGTGAAGCTGACGGTGGGACCTGCTGGGCTGGACTTCGATGAGGACATACGGTGCAAGCGGTAGGGTTCGTCAATGAATCGATTGTTCGCTACCGCCTCCCGTCGTCAGCAGTCCAGCAAGAGGATGGGCCCGGTAGATCGGCTGCAGGGCAAGGTAGCGTACCAGGATGCGGGTGCCGGGCACCAGCAGTTCGTAGTGGTCCAGTAACCGTATGGACCTTGTGGCCGGCTCTCTGGCAGCAGCGGTCGTCTGCAGGAAATCGATGGCGAAGGCGATCGCCTCTGCCTGGTGCTCCGAGGCGTTTCCATAGCCGTAGCGTTTAGGATCCCGAATGGGTACGACTTTCTGCCAGAGGGTGGCCACCTGACCCGGGGCACGGGCCTGCCAGCGGTGTGCCAGCTCGTGCGCCAGCGTGTGGCGAAGCTGAGGCATTCCCACCATGCGGGCAGGATCGAGCGCGAGTGAGTCCCGGCTTGCGATGTACTCGCCCAGCCGCCCTGCCTTGCGGCCTCGCATTCCAATGAGGCCGACGGGTGCTGTCGGCCTGCCGAATAATGCGTAGAGCGAATCCGCGTAGGTGCCGGCAGCGATTCCGTGTGCGGTCCTCCAGACTGCCGTGGAGTCGCCCGAGGGCACCAGGGGCTGTTCCAGCTTCCACTCGGTCGCCGTAATGCTGTCCAGCCAACCGGGGTGCGAAGCCAGATCCAGCAGAGCGCCCGGCATATCGGTCTCGAACACGCCGGCATCTACCCGGAACACATAAGCCGGGCGCCCGCCTGACTCATCGATGTACGCCAGAGCTACGGTGGAGGCACGCCGCTCCCGTCCGCCGGCTTCACGGACGAGACCAACCAGTGGAAATCTGGCCATGGCGCCATCTGCCGACCAGAAGACCAGCCCTGAGTCGCTGAGGGTAAAGCGCCCCTGTATCGGTGGAAGGCCACGACGGGAGAGATAGCCGGGCACGACTGAGCCCAGGACGCTCGACGTCCGGCTGACGCCGGCGTCGTGGCCAACCAGCCTCACTTTCAATGTGTCGAGTGCATTGGCGTCTGCCCTAAGGCCGTATCCCACCGGTCGAGACGCCGGAAGAGTCATCAGACCACCAGTGGCGATGGTGCCGGCCACGAGCAGGAGTCCAGCTGCCGGGAGGCGCCTCAACGTTGGGCGACGCTCCCGGGATCCGCAGGCACGATTTCCGTCTGGCCTACCGGGTGGCGCCAAGTGGTCTCCACCAGAATGCCGGTGAGTGCCACTATGAGCAGCAGCATGGAGACGAGGATCGCCATGGCGGTGCGGGTAAATCCATTAGTCTCGACGGACGCGGTCATCGTTTTCCGAAGGACTGAGAGTTGGACGTCGGGCTAGCTGGGAATGCGAAGCCGCTTGCCGGCTTTGAGCGTGTACTCGACCGGGATTGCATTCGCCCGCCGCAGAGCCTTCAGGCTCACCCGGTAGCGCCGTGCGATGCCGATGAGCGTTTCACCGGAGCGCACCTTGTGAGTCGCTACGCGAGCGTGGCCGCCGGCACGCGAGGGCTTGCCCAGCGCTCGCATTGCGAGGGCGGATGGAACGGCAACGACGGGTATGACGAGCCGGCTGCCGGCCTTCAAGCGTGACGGCTTGACCTTGGGGTTCGCCGCCTGGATCTCGCTTGGCGGGAGGTGATACCGCGCGGCGATGCGGCCGAACATTTCACCGCGGCGCACGGTGTGGGTGAGGAACTGCACTCGAGCCTTCTCGGGCAACTCGGCGTAGCGTCCTTCCACCATCTCGCCGGTTCCCGAGGGAAGGCGAATGACCGATTCGGTGCGGGGCGGGGTAGCGAGCCTGAGATACTGAGGGTTGAGCTCGCGAATTTCCGCGATGCTCACCTCGGCGAGCTTCGCGATGACATCGAGCCCGGTCGTGGAGCTGACCACGAGAGAGTCGTAGGTGAATGGAGCAGCGACCGGAGCTGTAATCCCGAAATACTCGGGCTGCTTTGCTATCACCGCGGCGGCAATCAGCTTGGGGACGTAGTCCTGGGTCTCTACGGCGAGCAGACGGCTGCTTGCCAGACGAAAAAACGCGTGATCGCTGGTGATCTCATGAGCCTCGATGGCAGTCTCGAGGTCATCAGCCGCCTCTGCTTCAGCCGATGCTTCCTCTTCCTCTGCCATGGAGTCCGTAACCTCTGCCTGAATCAGGGTGTCGGCTTCGACTTCGGATTCATCCGGCGTATCCCACTGGAGCTTGCCGAGACTACGCGAGACCTTACCGGCTCCCGCGTTGTAGGCTGCGGCCGCGAGATACAGGGACCCGAAACGGTCTCTCAGATGGCGCAGATGGCGGGCAGCCGCATCGGTGGCCTTCACCGGGTCCCGGCGCTCGTCCACCCAGGTATCGATTCGAAGCCCGTAGCCTTTGCCGGTTCCTCGCATGAACTGCCACATGCCGACCGCATGGGACCGGCTCACGGCGTCATTCGAGTAGCCGCTTTCGATCAGGGCGAGATAGCCGAGATCGCCCGGCAGGCCTTCCGCCTCGAAGCGATGCCGAATCATGGATTCGTACCGCGCGCCACGCGTCAGGAACACCTGCATTCCCGCACGCGAGACGCCCTGGAAATGATTCAGGTAATACTGAACCCGAGGATGGGAGGCGAACGTCCGGACGTCGATATCCCAGCTGATCTCGTCTGCTCCGAAGGCTGGGACCACACGCGAATCCGGCTCAGCATCCGATAGATCGTTCAATGCCGCATCGGCAGCCGCGTCCTGCCTGCTCGAAGGGACGGCGACGCTCAGCTTCAGCGAGTCTGGGACGGGGGTGACCGCGGGAAGAACCGGGGCCGGCGGAATGGAAGGCGCACACCCGGCAAGGGCCAGGAGATTGGTCCAGAGAATGAGCCGACGCTTCATGCCTGCCAGGGATTAGAGTTGCGGACAACGAATTTGCCAGAGATTCGCGACTTGTTTGCACAAAACGGGCCGTGTGATGAACACTGCAACGTGGCTTAAGTGACAAGCACTTACACGCTTAGCCTCGAATCAGCAGGGTTTGAGCCTCCGGCAAAAAACCGCCTGGTCTGCAGAACGCATCGAGTGCGGTCAGCGCGGTTCACGGTTACATTCCGCGCCGCATGAGCCAGCCTCCCCAATACGACTCAGCCCTGCGCGAGAACCCAGACTCCAGCCGCTCCACAGGAAACCTCAGCTCATCCAAAAGGACCGGCTTTCAGCTGGCGCTCCTGGTATGGTTCTGCCTTTGCGCCATCTGGGGCTCGACCTGGCTGGCTATCAAGCTGGGATTGCGCGATCTGCCGCCGCTCACTTTCGCGGGGCTTCGATTCGCGGCGGCAGCGCTGATTCTCTTCTTCATCATCTGGTTGCAGAGGCTCCGTCTTCCGACCACTGCACGCGACTGGCAGTTGCTGGCGTACACCGGCTGCCTCACAATTACACTGAACTACGCCCTGGTTTTCTGGGGTGAGCAGTACATCTCCTCCGGCCTGGCGGCGGTGCTGAGTGCGACCGTTCCCCTGTTCGGGCTTCCCCTGGCTCATCGTTACCTCGCAAGCGAGCGGCTCAACTTTTCGAAAGTGGGCGGAGTGCTGCTCGGCATCGTTGGTGTTGCCATCGTCTGCTCGGGGCAACTCGGGATTGGTGGTCCGCTCGCATTCCGCGCCAGCATCGGTATCATCTTCGCCGCTCTTGCCACTGCCCATGCGGGTGTCCTGATCAAGGCTCGAGGCACGCATATCGAGCCCTCTGTCATGGCGGGTGTACAGATGGCGGGCGGTTGCATTCCACTTCTGCTTGGGGGAGTCCTGCTCGAGGGTAACCCGCTGGATTTCCACTGGACGCCGCTGGCCTGGGCTGCCCTCTCGTATCTCACGTTTATCGGGTCCGTGATCGCCTTCCTCATGTATTACTGGCTCATTCGCCACACCGATGTCACTTGGGTGCTCATGATTCCATTGGTGACGCCGTTGGTGGCAGTGATCTTTGGGGTGCTGTTTGCAGCGGAGGCAGTAGGATGGCACACAGCGCTGGGTGGTGCGGCGATTATCGGAGGAGTTGCGCTGGCGGTGCTGCCGGGGAGAGGAGAGACGGTGTCATCCTGAGCGCAGCGAAGGAGCCTGAGCTCCGGCCCCTTCACTTTGTTCAGGGTGACATTTTCCTGCGGATTGTTCGCTACCGGCCTACGCCGCCTGCGGCTTCCGCGTTTCCACCTGGCGCTTCAACCAATCGATCTGGTCTTTGATGGTCTGCCGGGTTGCCCTTGTGCCCAGCCAATCCAACGCCCGTTTCCGCTCCTCATCGGTGAAGACCGGAGACTCGGCCAGGCGCTGATAGAACGCGATCTGCTTTTCGGTCGGGGCATAGGGTCCGCCCCGGCTCTCCAGATCGGCCCGAACAGAAGGCTGGGCCGCTGGCACCGTCTTCAGTGCATTGCTCGGCGCGCCTGTCTGGTTGTCGACTACGAGAGTTCTCCCCGAAGCGCGGGCGGCGGCGATGACCTGCGCCCGCACGTTGCCTGGAATGAGCCTGAAGCGCGCGTTTCGAGCTGCCTTCATGGCGCCATGCTCATACCAATGTGGATTGAGTTGGCGTCCACGGCGTCCTACCACCTCATC
>DATFFX010000132.1:0-2870 GCA_035249825.1 Gemmatimonadales bacterium
TCCCGCGCCGAAGAGTTGTTGGCCGACGTAGGGCTCGCCGGACGGATGTCCCACCGGCCGTCCCAGCTCTCTGGTGGCGAGCAACAGCGCGCTGCTGTAGCCCGGGCTCTTGCGGCTGATCCCCTGGTGGTACTGGCCGATGAGCCATCTGGAAACCTCGATACCGCCAACAGCGAGCGACTCCACCAGCTCTTCGCGCATCTATCGCGTGAGTTCGAGACTGCACTCGTCGTGGTCACCCACAACCGATCTCTGGCAGCCCGGGCCGACCGGGTGTTGTCGCTCGAGGGCGGACGCCTGGTACCACTCTCCGGCGTGGAGGCCATGCCCTGATGTCCTGCGAGCAGTGCCGCGAACGCGAGGCGGTCATCCATCTCACGCAGATCGTGAACGAGCAGGTAACCACCCTCCATCTCTGTGAGCGTTGCGCCGCGGAGAAGGGAGTGGAGAGTCCCGGTGCCGCCCCCAAGACCCCACTAGGAACTTTCCTGGCGGCCATGGGGCAGGAACTGCCGGAGCAGACGCCTGCCCCTCGCACCGGTGACAGCTGTCCGCGCTGTGGTGGGTCGTTGCAGGATTTCCGGGAGAGCGGGCGCCTGGGGTGCTCGGAGTGCTATCGTTCCTTCGAGGTGCCGCTGCGAGATCTTCTCCGGCGGCTGCACGGCTCGACTCACCATATGGGTGAGCGCTACGCGGAGGGCAGTGGGAGTGCCGCCCCGGGCGAGCGGCCCCAGGCCTCAGAGCTGCGGGAGCAGCTGCGCCTGGCCGTCGAGACCGAAAACTTCGAATTGGCCGCGGAGCTGCGCGACCGCTTGCGAGTGATGGAATGATCGACCTCAGCCTGCTCACTGACGGCGGCGTCGGATGGCTCGACGCAAGCGGCCCTTCCAGCCATCTGGTTCTTTCGACGCGGATACGGCTGGCCAGGAATCTGGCTGGGCGGGTTTACCAGGGTCGGAACTCGGAGTCCGAACGAGAGGACATTCTGGTGACGGTGGAGTCTGCAGCACGCGATACCGTCCTGCTGCGGCGGGCGATCAAGTTCCGGCTCGACCGGATGGACCGGAACGACCGGCAGTTGCTGCACGAGCGTCACCTCGTCAGCAAGGAGTTGGCGGGTCTGGATGCGGATGGGCGCGTGCGCTCGGGAGCGTCGCTCCTGGTGCAGGATCGGCTCGGGGTCATGCTCAATGAGGAGGATCACCTCCGACTTCAGGGGCTCCACTCCGGCTTCGCACTCGATGCCGCATACGCCGAAGTCGACCGGCTGGACGCCGAATTAGGACAACGACTTGCTTTCGCATTTCACTCTGAATTTGGTTACCTTACCTCGTGTCCGACCAACGTCGGTACCGGGCTCAGGGCCTCGGTTCTCATTCACCTTCCCGGCCTGGTGCTCACCAAGGAAATCACCAAGGTGTTGCAGGGGCTGGCGCAGGTCGGACTGACCTTCCGGGGCCTGTACGGCGAGGGGAGTGAGGTCGTCGGCAACTTCTTCCAGCTGTCCAATCAGACGACCCTCGGCAGTTCAGAATTCGAGCTGCTCGATCACCTCGGGAAAATGGTCCGGCAGGTCATGGACTACGAGGAGCAGGCGCGGCAAGTGCTCCTGCGCGACGCACCGGCCATCATCGAGGACAAGGTGTGGCGTGCATATGGGTTGCTTCGATACGCCCGCGCGTTGTCGTTCGAAGAGGCTATGAACCTGCTGAGCGGTGTGCGCCTGGGGGTCGGCGTGAACCTCATTCCGGATGTTGGCATGTACACGCTGAACAAGTTGCTGGTGTACACTCAGCCGGCTCACCTGGCGGTTGCCGAAGGATTGGCGCCGGCCGATCCCGATCTGCCGGTTCGGCGGGCACAGTTCGTGCGCAAAGTGTTGGAATCCGAAGTGGGACGCCGTGGATGAGCCGCGACGAAATGCCTTCGGAGCTACGTAGGATACCGCAATGAACGGTTACAACTTCACTGATCGTGTCCGCAAAGTCCTGCAGATGGCCCGTGAAGAGGCGGCTCGCCTGCATCACGAATACGTGGGGACGGAGCACATCCTCCTCGGCCTCATCCGCGAGGGCGAGGGGGTAGCAGCGGCGGTCCTCACCAACCTGAACGTAGATCTCGAAGACATTCAGCAGAAGATCGAGGAAACGGTGAAGAAGGGGAAGGCAGCCGCGGCCGCCGGTCCCGATCTGCCGTACACCTCGCGAGCCAAGAAGGTGCTCGAGCTGGCCATGACCGAGGCCCGGGAGCTCAACCACTCCTACGTCGGCACCGAGCATCTCCTCCTCGGACTGCTTCGGGAGGAAAAGGGTATCGCCGCCCAGGTGCTTACCGATGCCGGCGTCAACCTGGAGCAATCCCGAGCGGAGACCCTGCGCCTGCTCGGCAGCGATATGCCCCAGGCTTCCTCTGGCAGCGGAAGCTCCCAGCCCAGCTCTGCGCCCAAGTCGGAGAAGAAGTCGAAGACCCCGGCGCTCGACCACTTTTGCCGCGATCTGACGCAGCTTGCCGCGGAAGGCCAGCTCGACCCAACGATCGGCCGGTCAAAGGAGATCGAGCGGGTCATGGAAATCCTGGCGCGTCGCAAGAAGAACAATCCGGTGCTCATTGGTGAGCCCGGCGTGGGGAAGACAGCGATCGTGGAAGGGTTGGCTCTGCTGATTGCGAACGGCCTCTGCCCCGACGTTCTACGCGATCATCGGGTGCTCTCGCTCGACATGGCGGCCGTCATAGCCGGTACCAAGTACCGCGGCCAGTTCGAGGAGCGCCTGAAAGCGGTCATGAACGAGATCGCGCAAAACAAGCAGATCATCCTGTTCATTGACGAGCTGCACACCCTGGTAGGCGCGGGCGCCGCGGAAGGCGCGATC
>DATFFX010000133.1:0-9281 GCA_035249825.1 Gemmatimonadales bacterium
GTCTCCCGAAGCCAGATCACCTTGAACCCACTCTACGCCCGGCAGTTGCCGCGCGCGGGCCAACCGGCGCGTGGCCGCTCGAACCGGCGCACCCTCGCCTGAGAGGACATCTACCAATCTTCCTCCCAGAAAACCGGAGGCTCCGGTAACCAGAATTCGGGTGCAGCCGGTTAAAGTGGTGCCCAGGTTTTCAGACGTGGCTGTGCTCACTACGAGCGCCTCCGTGGGCCGAAGCGCCTTCCTGGGGCAGCAGGACACCAGTGTCGGTTCCCCGCCGTCCTCCCGCTCTCGCTTCCTTGCGGCGGCACACGACTCCTTGCCGCCTTTCCTCGCGGTGCAGTTCGGCAGGCGGCACGAAGCGCGCAGCGCGACGCCGCTCACGACGGGAACCCTCACCCGCGGTCACGTTGAGAGGCCACACTTCCAAACGTCCGGGCAGGAGCCGGCTCTGGACTTCCGGCCCACGATCCCCCCCGTGCTCCGCCAGAGGTGCGATGCAGTCAGGCACCAACTCGCAGAGTGTCTGGAGGAGGGGCTCGTCATCATCGTCGTCGAGGTGAGAGAAGAGGCGGCTGAGCTTCTGGCCCAGCTCCGGGCCGGTTTCCTCGGTGAGATGCAGGAGCTTTCCCGCCCAGCCGGCGATATGAACCGGCACGGCTGTCTCCAGGGTTGCGATCGCACCAGTCGTCACTGGAAGTGAACCTGCCTGAAGGATGAGCTGCACGGCGTCAGCTATTGGCCCGGAATGGGGCGGCACCCTCCCGAATCGAACTACACGGAAATCGGTTCCTGAGCGGTGCAGATTTGGAAGTCCGAAGAGGATGCGCTCGCCTATATGCTTCGTGGCAGCTACGACACTGCTCGGTTTGACGGCATCCAGGTCGGAGAGCAGCAACATTTTTCTTGTGCCGTATCTGACTGCCGTTGTGGCGACCAGAAGCGTCCCGAGCACGTTGTTCCTGACGGCCTCAGAAGCATTTGACTCCATGAGCGAAACGTGCTGGTAACCGGCCGAGTGGATGACGTAATCGGGACGATGCTGAGCGCACACCTGGCCCAATCGTGCGGCATTGGTAATGTCGCAGATCACCGCTACCACGTTCAGGTCGGGGTGTGTCTCGCTCAGCTGATCCTGAATGGAGCTCAGGTTGCGTTCGGAACGGTCGAGAAGCACCAGGCGCGCTGGTCTTGAGAGCGCAATGTGACGGGCGAGCTCGGCGCCGATTACCCCGGCGGCGCCGGTCAACAGAATGACACGATTCTGAAGGTCGGCTGAATACTGCGGCACGTTCATCGGCGCCGAGTGCCCGGAAGCGCTGAAGACAATAGTGCCTTCCGGAGCGTCCCGCCTGCGTGCTCAGCTGTACTGGCCGAGTAGGTCGCCGCGAGCCAGCTCATCAACCAATGGAAGAGCTTCACGATGTCAGCCGCCAATGGGATGATGGAGCCTGGAGCTCGCGCGGGTCCGGCCACGCGGCCCTAAGTCAACGTTGTGTAGATAGTTGCGCGGTGCTGAACGACTCGTGACGGGGGGAATGCGATGTTCGTGCCCGAAGGAAGGTGGCGGAAAACCTTACGGGTCAATGAGCTGTGTCCCATGTGCAAGAATGTGCATGCATGTTGTGGCGCGTGGCGTTGCGGGTTTACTACAAAGCGTGAACCGTGAACGGTAAAAAGTAAATGGAAACATAGACAGGGCGCTCTTGCGCCCCTGGCTCACGGCTAACTTATCTCTGTTCACTCTTCCCTAATACCATCCAATCGGCTTCTCGTCGAGGTTGATGAACACCTGTTTCGTTTCCAGATATTCCTCGACACCCCAATGGCCAAGCTCGCGGCCAAAGCCGGACGCCTTGTACCCGCCCCATGGTGCTTCGACGAAGGTTGGTTGCATATGATTGACCCAGACAATTCCGGCCTCGAGTGACTTCACGACTCTGAATGCTTTGAAGATGTCACGGGTCCACACAGCAGCGGCCAGGCCGTACTGGGTTTCGTTGGCGATGCGGATCGCCTCGGCCTCATCCTTGAAGGGAATGACGCTCATGACCGGGCCGAAGATCTCTTCCTGTGCAATGCGGGCCGAGTTATCCACGTCATAGAAGATTGTGGGCTCGATGTACCAGCCCCTCTCGAACTGCGTCGGCTTGCCGCCTCCGACCGCAACCTTGGCCTCACCCCGCCCCACTTTCAGGTATTCAGCAACGCGGTCGCGCTGCTCGGCGCTCACCAGCGGACCCATCTTGTTGTCCCGGTCGATACCCGGCCCGAGCTTGATGGTTTTTGCCTTGGCGGCCGCTGCATCGACGAACTTCCGGTAGATGTCTCGTTGCACCAGCACCCGGCTGCCTGCCGAGCATACCTCGCCCTGATTGATGAAGGTACCGAACAGGGCACCGTCCACGGCATTCTCGAAATCGGCGTCGCTGAAGAAGATGTTGGGAGATTTGCCGCCCAACTCTAGCGAAACGCGCTTGAGCTGGTCTGCCGCACTGCGCATGATGGTTTTCCCGACCTCGGCGCTCCCGGTGAAGGCGATTTTGCGCACCCCGGGATGGCGCACGAGTGGAGCGCCGGCGCCGGGGCCGTCTCCGGTGACGATGTTGACTACGCCTGGCGGCAGGCCGACCGCCTCGAAGTCCTTGGCCAGCTCCAGAATCGTAAGCGGTGTCTGCTCAGCCGGCTTGAGGACAACAGCGCAGCCTGCCGCGAGTGCCGGCGCGATCTTCCAGGCGGCCATCATTAGGGGATAGTTCCAGGGGATGATCTGCCCGGCGATTCCAACCGGCTCCCGTATGGCAAAAGCGAAAGCGTCCGCTGGAACCGGCAGTACCTCACCGTTGATCTTCGTGGCCAGCCCGCCATAGTACTCAAAACAGGTGGCGGTGTCGTCCATATCGTACTCGGATTCGGCGATCGGCTTCCCGGTGTTCCGGGTCTCCAGTTCGGCCAATTCCGTTCGCCGGGCCCGAACTCGTTCTGCCAACCTGAAGAGAATGCGCCCGCGTTCCTGCGCCGTAACAGTCTTCCAACCACCGTGGAACGCCTTCACGGCGGCCGCCACCGCTCGGTCGATATCGGCGGCCGTTCCGGCTGGAACGCTGGCGATTGCCTCCTCGGTAGACGGATCAAAGACATCGAAGGTGCTGCCGGTCGCGGCGTCGACGAATCGGCCCCCGATGTACATCTGGTAGCGCTCATTACTGACCGTCATCGGCTTCTCCACTCCATTCTGCGCTCGCCCGCAACTGCAGAGCTATGCCGCGGCGATTTCCATCACCGGCCGGGAGGGCCGCGGGAGTCTGAGGCTGTCGTCCCGAACGTACCAGGGCATGTCCTCCTGGTTGAGCCGTTCGAGGAAGGGGTCTGGATTGAACTGTTCCGGTGACATCACGCCGGTACCTCGCCAGATCCCTCGCGCGATCAGGCCGGCCGCAATGACCGGTGGAATTCCGGTCTGATAGGCGGTTCCCTGTACACCGAGCTTGGCGAATGCCGACTCGTGATCGGTAACATTGTAGATGTAGTAGGCCTTCTGCTCACCCTTTCTCAGGCCTTTGACCACAGTGCCGACGCAGCTCTTACCCCGCAGTTGGCCGGCCAGGTCCTTGGGCTGGGGCAGCAGTGAAACCACAACATCCCGCGGTGCAATAGACTGGTTGCCCACCTGCACGCGCTGTTTGCTCGAGAGACCGAGGCGCTTCATCACCCGCAGTGTCTCCAGCGTCACCTCATCCATGCAAAGCTTGAAGTCGATGATCCGCGCCTCGGGAAAGAAGCGCGGCAGCGTCTTGGCCTCCTCATGATCGACATAGTAGCAGTTGAGCACACCGAGCTCGGGGAACTCGAACTGCTCCTTCCCACTGAGTGGCTCCTCCAGATGATAGCGACCGTTCCGGTACGCGATCGCCTTACACAAGCACTCATCGATCATGACCCATGGGCTGAACGCGGCCAGAAATCCGTCATTGCCTGAGCACGTGGAATTATCTCCGTCCCTGACCCTGAGCTCGGTGACCACATCGAGCAGGTGCTTGGCCGCATAAGCGGCGTAGATGTTGGTTGTACCGGGATCTGCCCCCATGCCCAGCAGGGCCAGCCGGCCGGCGGATCTGAACTCCGCATCGAGCGCGAACTGGTCGTCCATTTTGGGAATACCATCGACGTCGGTACCCGCGCTGGCGAGATCGATATAATCGCTACCTGCCTCCAGGCAGGCACGCATAACATCGAGATTGGTGGCGGGAAGGGCCGCGTTGAGGACCGTGGTGATGCCGAACTGGCGAAGCGCAGCCGCGACTGCAGCTCGATCGCCGGCATCCAGACGGATACCTGTGACGCGTGGATTCCGAAGCCGGTCCGCAAGGAGGGAAGCGCGGGCGGACACCGCGTCGGCGATGACGAGTTTCTCGACCATCGCCTCCTGCGCGAACTTCAAGGCGGACACGGTCCCCACCGCGCCGGCGCCCAGGACCAGGACTTTCACAAACTCCTCGTTTCATTGTTGGCGCGGCACTCGGTCTGGTCGCATGGCCAACTGCGCTGCCGGCAACCTCGCCCCCGCCGCTGATGGGGGCTCGCAACTCAAGGAGATGGTCAGCTGCGAGAGTGGACCCTCCGCTTTGTCGGAGGATGCAAACGTAGCCTTCCTCGGAGAGGCAGGGTACTCAGCCATTGTAGCTCCGCCCCCCCACCCCTTGTCCAGCCCCTGCACCCGGTGGCAGTGTGTGATCTGCCCCACCCGGAACACGTGGTTTTAGTCAACCTCCTGTGCCAGATGACGTTAGGCTTGCAGTCGGAGGGTTTGAGCGAAGCGAGCGTCACCCCGGGTATCAGCCGGGACTTGCCGACCCGAGGCGCGGGTGTATGCTCAAGAAAAGCCCTCCATCAACTGCCCTGACCTCCCCTCCATGGGGTACTAATGCCTTCCGCGATTCGACTCCGAACCGAAGTTCCGGGGCCCAGGAGCCGCGCTCTGCTTGCCCGGCGCGCCGAAGCGGTCCCACGAGGTGTTCCCGCGGTAACGCCGATCGCAATCGTTGATGCCGAGGGTGCCCTGGTTACGGATGCCGATGGAAATCGGCTCATCGATTTCGGTGGCGGTATCGGGGTCGTGAACACCGGCCATCGGCACCCATCAGTAGTCGCAGCCGTGCGCCGGCAGCTCGATCACTTCGCGCACGTGTGCTTTCCGGTGGCAACCTACGAGCCATACGTGGAGCTCGCCGAACGGCTGAACACGATCACCCCGGGTGATCACCTCAAGCGCACGTACTTCCTGAACAGCGGGGCCGAGGCAGTGGAGAACGCGGTCAAAGTCGCCCGCGCGTTCACTGGCCGTCAGGCCATCGTCTGTTTCGAGCACGGCTTTCACGGACGGACCAACCTGGCGCTTGCACTCACCTCCAAGGCGGTGCCCTACAAGACGGGTTTCGGCCCGTTCGCGCCCGAGGTGTATCGAATTCCCTTTCCGTACTGCTACCGGTGTGAACGGGCGGAGACGCCCGGCAGATCGTGTTGCATGGCTAGCGTCGAGGGCCTGGAACAAACCTTTGCCGCTATCGTGGATCCCAATTCGGTGGCTGCCATCATCATGGAGCTGGAGCTGGGAGAAGGCGGGTTCGTGCCGGCCCCGAAAGAGTACGTGGACCAGCTGGCGACGTTCGCCAGGGCCCACGGAATACTCTTCATTGCCGATGAGATTCAAACCGGTTTTGGTCGGACCGGAAAGCTCTTCGCCAGCGAGCACTACGGCCTGGTACCGGACATCATCACGACTGCCAAATCGTTGGCAGGCGGGCTTCCCCTCGCGGCTGTGACCGGCCGCGCCGACGTGCTCGACGCTGCTCAAGTCGGTGGTTTGGGCGGAACCTACGGTGGCAACCCGCTTTCCTGTGCCGCAGCACTGGCAGTGCTCGATATCATGCACGACGAGCAGCTCTCCTTGCGTGCTGCGCGGATGGGCGAGCGCATTCGAGCTCGATTTTGCGAATGGGCGTTCCGGCATCACTGCATTGGCGATGTTCGCGGACTGGGAGCCATGGTGGGTATGGAGCTGGTGCGCGACCGGGTCACCAAGACGCCGGACCGGGAACTGACTGCAAGACTACAGCGGGCAGCTCTCGAGCGGGGCGTGATCCTGCTGGGATCCGGTACCTATGGCAACACCATCCGGATTCTGGCTCCACTCACTACATCCGACGAGATCCTGGACGAGGGACTCGACGCTATAGGGCAGGCACTGGACTCGATTGATGGCACCCGCCTCGCGGCTGCATCGCCACGTTCCGACTGAGCCCTTCTGAAGCAGGAGATCCGAATTGCGGCTACCAAACGATGAGGTTCTGCAGCACACCCGGCGGTATCTCGATCTCATAGAAGGCCGCGAGCTTTCAACGGCGGAAAAGCACGCCTTCGTTGCGGAAACCGTCGAGAGCTACGTCAACCATTGCAACCGCGGGTTCGTCGGCTATCGGAAGGCGGTAACCGAGGCGGGGCAGTTCGCAGCACTCGAGTGGTCGGGCAAGGGGTCGTTACTCTGCGATTTTTTGGGCCGGGAGTACATCGACTGCCTGGGCGGGTTCGGGATCTTCAGCGCCGGGGTGAACCATCCCAAGATCGTCAAGGCCGTCACCGATCAGCTGCAACGGATGGCCCTCAACAGCCAGGAACTGCTGGAGCCCTGGCGGGCGGCGCTGGCCCGAGTTCTGGCGGAGGTTACGCCGGGCGATCTGCAGAACTCCTTTTTCATCAACAACGGCACTGATGCAATTGAAGGGGCCATCAAACTCACGAGACTGCACACCAGGCGAAACACATTCATCTCGGCCATCGGCGGTTTCCATGGCAAGTCGATGGGATCACTCTCGCTCATGGGAAAAGCGTCGTTCAGGGAACCGTTTCAATCGGGATTGCAGGACGTGCGCTTTGTGCCTTATGGGGATGGCGATGCCCTGGAGAGTGAGTTCAGCCGATGTGACGCGGTCGGGGTGAAGATCGCCGGAGTGGTGCTGGAGCCAATTCAGGGTGAGGCAGGAGGTGTGGTTCCGCCGGCGGACTTCTTTCCCAGGGCGCGGGAGCTCTGCACCCGGTATGGCGCGCTGCTCATTGCCGATGAGATCCAGACTGGAATGGGGCGTACCGGAAAGCTCTGGGGCGTGGACCACTGGGATGTGGTCCCCGACATCATGTGCGTGGGCAAGTCCATCGGTGGAGGGGTGATGCCGCTCTCGGCCTTCATCTCGACCGCGGCGATATGGGAGGTCATGGTTCCCAACCCCATTATTCATTCGACCACGTTCGGCGGGAACCCGCTCGCCTGTGCTGCCGGCCTTGCTGCTATTCAGGTTACCCTCGAAGAGGATCTACCCGGCCAGGCAGCGATGAAAGGTGACTTCCTTCTCCATGAGCTCGCTTGCCTGAAGGAAAAGTACCCGGCAGTGCTGAAAGACGTTCAAGGCAAGGGGCTTCTGATAGGTATGGAGTTTCCGGTGCAGGAGACAGGTTGGCGGGTTGCCTCGGGTCTGTTCAGGCGCGGAGTGCTGGTCGCCGGCACGTACTCGAAGGCCCAGGTGATCCGGATCGAGCCCGCACTCGGGATTTCCATGGAGCTGCTTCACGAGGTGCTGAATCGTCTGGAAGACACGTTCCGGGAAGTAGCTGCTCACCCGTAGTCATAGCGGTGAATGCTGCGGCGGAGGGCAGCAGGCGGGACTGCCCTCCGGCAGGTTTACTGGTGAAGGTCGAAGTCTTCAATGTGCAGATCGAGATTGTGATTGACTCGAAGTCCGACGATGCCCTGAGTCTTCATCTCCTTGGCAGCGACAGCGCGCACGGTCTGCCCATTGACCTTGAATTCGACCTTGCTCGGGTTCTGTTTGGCGTCGATCTCGAGCAGGTTGGTTGCCTTGCCCTGCGCATCGGCCTTCTTCACGGCCGGATGTGAGGTCCACCCTTTGCTGATGTCGGTGGTCTTCTCTCCATCCCGACGCTTGATGAGATAGGAGCCGTCATCCCGCACCAGAAAATAGGTGTACTGCTGGCCCTTCCCGGTGAGGTCCTGGCCGCCCAGAAACAGGCCATATCCTTCGGAATGCTTGAGCTTCTTCATCTGGTGAAACTTGGCCAGGGTGTGAAAGGGTCCTTTGGCGTCATCTTTTTCGCGGTAGAGAATAGTGGCAGGTCCCAGGGTCAGATGATAACCCGGTGCCATGGTGACGAACTTGATCTCCTTCGCGTCTGCGTTGCCATCCGGGCGGGCTGACCAGCCTGCCGGGAGCGTGGCGCTCTCAGGCACGGCGCGATCGGACTGATCCTTTGATGGCGCCGACGACTGAGCCTGGCCGGCTGGGACCTCGATCGAGGCCAGCAGGAGGAAAGTCAGAAGAGCACAAGTGCGCATGATGATCCTCTATATGTATTCGGGTTGCGATGATCCAGCCGTTCTGGCTACCTTCTGCCCCTGGCGCGGGGTGATCCTTCTCCGGAGACTTTCGATGTACTGGTTTGGAGTTCTCTTCGCATCCATCGGTGCGGCCCTCATTCTGGGAGCACTGACCTTCGTGTCGCTGCTTATCGGCGTCCTGGTGCACTTCATGATCATCCTGATGAGTGGCCCCCTCATCGATAAGTTCCTGGCCAGGCGGCAACGCCGGTCAGCCTAAGCCGGCGGACTCAGATCGGCGTCCACATCGGTCTCAGCGGGCGTGCTGGCTGATCGTAAAGCGGCGTCATAGTTGATCTTGAGACTACTCTGTAGCTCCCTTAGTCCACGCACCTTCATCGGCAATCCCGCGCCTCCGCGGATCAGCATCCCCATGCGCCCCGCCGTATCGGCAAGACCTCCCAGGCTCAGCGAGGCGGCGTTTCCCTTGATGTCATCCAACAGCCGGCCGAGTCCCCGTATCAGCGCCTCGTCGATACGAGGGCTCGCCATCTGTTCGATGAGACTGTAAATGCGCTGGAACTTCTGAGGCAGCAGCTCCAGATAGGCCAACTGGGCTTGCTGGCGACTCGACAGTTTTTGTGCCATTGTCCCTGGGAGGGTGGGACGGGCAATTTAGCACATGAATCGGGCGCTGTCGCGGGTGAATCTCCGCCCGATCTGTTGCGTAGTGAGCAGGTTCTCTGCACGTGCCAAACTGAACTATTGACAATCAGGGTCATTTTGCCGCCAGCCCCAAGGTCGTTGCTATGAAACTCTCTGACATGTCCATCCGCCGGCCGGTTCTGGCCAGCATGCTGAGTTTGGCACTCGTACTCTTCGGCGTAATCGGCTACAC
>DATFFX010000134.1:0-3558 GCA_035249825.1 Gemmatimonadales bacterium
GCGAGGCGGAACATCGGATAGCCCGGCATCCCACCGTCGCAGCGGCGAGTGATCTGACGGTGATTGTAGAGCGTCTGGCCCAGGCTGCTGAGGAGGCGGCCAGGAGGCTGGGTGGGGTAAGCGGGTAAGCGGGGCAGCGGGTAAGCGGGGCAGCGGGGCAGCGGGTAAGCGGGGCAGCGGGGCAGCGGGGCAGCAGGGCAGCAAGAACCAGAAGCAAGCATGTCACCCTGAGCGCAGCGAAGGGGTTGAACTCGACTTGAGCTCGGCCCCTTTGTTATTCAAGAACTGCCCCGCTGCCCTGCTGACCTGCTGCCCCGCTCGGCTAGTGCCTGAACCCGCTCGAGAGAGGAATCACGTCCCGCGGGTTCTTCTCATCGCCGAAGAGGAGCCTTCCCTCCCTGAACGTCGCGCCTCGAAGGGTGAGGGCCAGCACTTCACCCAGCTCCTGCACCAGGAAGACCTCGATTTTATCGCGGACTTCCTTGGGCAGATCCTCGAGATCGGGCTCATTCTCCTTGGGCAGAATGATCCTCGAGATCCCCGCCCGGACCGCGCCCAACACCTTCTCCTTCACTCCACCGATCGGCATCACGCGTCCGCGGAGCGTGATCTCTCCAGTCATTGCGATGTCGTGCCGCACTGCGCGGCCCGACAAGGCCGAAACCACCGCAGAAGCCATGGTCACACCAGCCGATGGGCCATCCTTGGGGATTGCCCCAGCGGGAACGTGGATGTGAATGTCGCGATCGAACATCTCGTCACCGATCTGGAGTGCCGCCGCATGAGAGCGGGCGTAAGTCCAGGCTGCACGTGCCGACTCTTTCATCACGTCCCCGAGCTGCCCGGTCAGGACCAGCTCACCCTTGCCACGCATGGTGGAAGCCTCGACGAACATGATGTCGCCACCGGTGGGAGTGTAGTACATGCCGGTAGCTACTCCGATCTCGTCTTCCCGCGCCATCTTCTCGGGGTGCACCTTCGGACGGCCCAGGAGATCATCCACCATCTCGCGATCGATGGAAATGCTCTCTACTTCCTTGGCCGCGATCTTCCGGGCAATCTTGCGTGCCAGCCTTCCGATCTCCCGCTCCAGCTGTCGCACACCGGACTCGCGGGTATAACTGGTAATTACTTCGGACAGCGCCCCGTCGGTGATCGTAAGCTGCTCGGGACTCACCCCATTCTCGGTGAACTGGCGCGGGATGAGATACTTCCTGGCGATCTCCTGCTTTTCCCGCTCCGTGTAACCCGCGAACTCGACGACTTCCATTCGGTCCAGCAACGGACTGGGAATGTTCTGAATGAAGTTGGCCGTCGCAATGAAGAGCACTTCGCTCAGGTCGAACGGCACGCCGAGGTAGTGATCCACAAAGGTATCGTTCTGGGCGGGGTCGAGGACCTCGAGCAGAGCACTGGCCGGATCTCCCTGGAACGAGACGCCGAGCTTGTCCACCTCATCCAGCAGAAACACCGGATTCTTGGTGCCCGCCTGCTTCATGCCCTGTATGATGCGGCCCGGCATGGCTCCGACATAGGTCCGGCGGTGGCCACGAATGTCCGCTTCATCCCGCGCTCCGCCAAGAGAGATGCGGACATACTTCCGTCCCATGGCTCGCGCGATCGATTTCGCGACCGAGGTCTTGCCGACTCCAGGCGGGCCCACGAAGAGCAGAATCGGCCCCTTCGCGGTGCGATCGTCCTCGTTGCCGCGTACCGGTGCGTTGGGAGGTGGAATCGTGGCCGTGGCCTGCGGAATGTCGGTGGACTCCCCGGCAGCTACTTCCTCCGCCTTCTGATCCGTTCGTCCGTTCGACTCCTCCTTCGTTCCATCATGCTGACCTTCTGCTTCCTTCCGTCGCTCGGCCTCATCCTGCTGTAGTCGAAGCTGACGCACGGCGAGAAACTCGAGCACCCGGTCCTTGACATCACCCAGTGCATAATGGTCCTCGTCCAGGATGAGCTGCGCCTGAGGCAGATCGAGATGCTCCTTGCTGCGCTCGTTCCACGGCAGCTCCGCGATATTTTCCAGGAATGTGCGGATCACCTGCGATTCCATCGACTCGCGCCCTATTCGGCTGAGTCGAGCGAATTCACGATCGACCTCTTTTCTGGCTTCAGGGGGCAGGTCCAGGGATGCCAGTGTCTCCTTGAGCTCCTGGAGATCGTCCCGCTCATCACCTTCGCCCAGCTCGCGCTGGATCGTCTTCATCTGCTCGCGCAGGAACATCTCCCGCTGCCGCTCACCCAGTTCCTCCTGGACTTGCGACTTGATGTCCTCCTGGGCATCTACCACACCGATCTGCCGTTGAACGTGCACCAGGACTCGGCGGAGGCGCTCCTCGACACTCAACGTCTCGAGCAGCATCTGCCGCTGGGGCGGGTTGATGTCGATATAGCCGGCAACGAGATCGGCGAATTTGCCCGGCTCGTTTACACCGGCCAGCACCTGCTGGACGACCTCGTCCGGGAGCCCTGATTTCTGGCCCAGCTCTGCCGCCCTGGCCCGTGCCTCACGATGCAACGCGACGAATGCAGGATCTTCGACGTTCAGCGGGAGCATCTCCTCGGCCTCGCGCACCACGGCCTGGAGATAGCCATCCTTTTCGGTGTAGTGGAGGGCAATACCGCGGTGCTCGCCATGGAGCAGGAGCTGCATGCCGGAAAGCCCGCGCTGGAGCTGACCGATACGAGCAATGGTTCCGATGGTATACAGCACGTCGGAGCTCACGCTCTCAACGTTCTGCCGCTGCGACACCGCAAAGACCAGGCGTTCCGGACTCGCCAACGCGGCCTCGATGGCGCGCAGCGTGGCAGGGCGTCCGGCTCCGATGGGCGCGGTCACACCGGGAAATAGTACGACCTCCCTCAGGGGAAGAACGGGCAGAGTCAGTCGTTCAGCCATTCAGGTACTCCTTACAAAGCCCCGCTACAGGGCGAAAATGACAGTCCCACTCAGATTCGGGGGACTGTTTGCACCGACCATGCCACACCAGACGTGGGACTGCGGAAAATTTCTGGTTTGGCGGCTCTACTCAAAACCGCTTCTCACTCGGAACAGTTCCCTTCTGACGAGGTACAAAGTAGCCCTCGAGCCTTTTGTCATAAGTGGACTCGGGCTTACTGCCAAATTGGCTCCGCACCTTCGAATTCGTCAGTAGGGTCACTCGGACCAACATTCGGTTGCCGCTCAGGGAGCGAGGGTACAGATTGTTCCCATGCCTACCGACAGGCCACTCGCCGCTCGTCTCGCGGAAGCCCTTGGAGACGCCTATACCATCGAGGGCGAAATCGGCCGAGGGGGCATGGGTGTCGTCTACCGCGCCAGGGACGAGCGACTCCAGCGCCGCGTCGCGATCAAAGTGCTTCCTCCCGAGCTGGCATTCCAGCAGGATATCAGGCAGCGATTCACCCGCGAAGCACAGACTGCCGCTCGCCTTTCCCACCCTCACATCGTTCCCATTCACAGCGTCGGCGAGGGACAGGGGCTGGTCTATTTCGTCATGGGCTACGTAGACGGTGAGTCTGTAGCTGCTCGCATCCGGCGGCGGGGCCACTTAC
>DATFFX010000135.1:0-3029 GCA_035249825.1 Gemmatimonadales bacterium
CCTCAGCACCCGACAACCCACGGCGAGGATCAGGCTGGGTTGCACGGCGAGCACGGCGGTGGGCACGATAAACACGCCGGGCACAGTGTGGCCATGTTCCGCAACAAGTTCTGGCTTTCGCTGCTGCTCACCGTTCCAACGTTGATCTGGGGACACATGCTCCCGCGTGCCATCGGCTATGCCCCACCCGGTGTCCCGGGAGCTCGCTGGATACCGGCCGTATTCGGCACGGCGGTATTCCTTTATGGCGGATGGCCCTTCCTGCAGGGCGCCATCCGCGAGCTGCGCGACCGGTTGCCGGGGATGATGACCCTGATCGCGTTGGCGATCACGGTCGCCTTCGGCTTCAGCGCTGCAGTCACCCTGGGCTTCCCGGGTATGCCGCTCTGGGAAGAGCTGGCGACCCTGGTCACCATCATGCTCCTCGGCCACTGGCTGGAGATGCGTTCCATCATGCAGGCCCAGGGAGCCCTGGCCGAGCTCGCCAAGCTTCTGCCGAACACGGCAACGCGGATCGGTTCCGAAGGTGGAGTCGAGCGCATGGAAGAAGTTCCCATCTCGGCGCTTCGGGAGGGCGATCTGGTGCTCGTTCGGCCCGGCGCGAGCATACCAGCAGATGGGGCGGTGCGATCCGGGGCCAGCGAGGTGAACGAGGCTATGGTCACCGGCGAAAGCCGGCCAGTCGCCAAGAAGATCGAAGACCGGGTGATTGCAGGGACGGTGAACGGCTCCGGCTCCCTCAGGGTGGAAGTGACCGGCACCGGAGAGCGGACAACCCTGGCCGGCATTATGCGCCTGGTCGCGCAGGCTCAAAGCTCGAGGTCACGGGCCCAGGCGCTGGCGGACCGGGCCGCGTTCTGGCTCACGATCGTTGCACTGGTCTCCGGCGCTATCACTCTCGTTGCATGGCTGAGCGCGGGTTCAGAGCCCTCGTATGCAGTTGAACGCCTGGTCACCGTCCTGGTGATCGCCTGCCCTCATGCCCTGGGGCTCGCGATCCCACTGGTCATTGCCATCTCCACCACCCTCGGAGCGCGGAGTGGGCTGCTGGTTCGAGACCGACGTGGACTGGAGGAAGCAAGGAGTCTCGATGCCATCGTCTTCGACAAGACAGGCACACTCACACTCGGGCAGCATCGGGTTGTCGCCCTCCGCACTGTCGGAAGTCTGACCGAGCACGATGCGCTCCGGCTGGCGGCGGCAGTCGAGCAGGATTCGGAACACCCCATGGCGCGCGCATTCGTCGATACCGCGCGGGAACGGGGAACCGGCAGCTCGGCCAGCGAAGCGTTCAAGGCGATTCCGGGTTACGGTGTGGAGGCCACTGTCGAGGGGCGCCGCCTCACTGTGGGAGGGCCGAATCTGCTTCAGCGGGAAGGAGCCGATGTGGGTCCGGATCTCTCGGCGTTCGGCCGTGAGGCCGCCACAGCTGGCCAGAGCGTGATTTACCTGGTGGAGGCGAGCCAGGTGCTGGCCGCATTCGCGCTGGCTGATGCGGTCCGGCCCGAGTCACGTGAGGCGATCGCCCGCCTGCACGAGCTTGGCCTGGAGGTCGTCATGCTCACCGGAGATGCCAGACCGGTAGCTGAGGCGGTGGCACGCGAGCTCGGCATAGATACCGTGTTTGCCGAGATACCTCCCGAGGGGAAGGCCGCCAGGATCCAGGAGCTGCAGAGCCAGGGAAAACGGGTCGGCATGGTGGGAGACGGGGTGAACGACGCTCCAGCACTCGTGACCGCTGATGTCGGCATTGCCATCGGAGCGGGGACCGACGTAGCGGTGGAGGCGGGAGACGTGGTCCTGGTACGAAGTGATCCTCGAGACGTGCCGAAGATCATCAGCCTCTCGCGGGTCAGCTATCGGAAGATGGTGCAGAACCTCTGGTGGGCATCGGGCTACAATATCCTGGCCATCCCGCTCGCTGCCGGCGTACTTGCTTCACGGGGAATCGTGCTCTCTCCCGCCGTCGGCGCGGTGCTGATGTCGCTGAGTACGATCATCGTAGCGGTCAATGCTCAGCTCCTGCGCCGTGCGAAGCTCTGAACTATATTCGCGGCACAGCAGGCGTCCGTTGCATCCGGTGATCACCAGGAGGTACGCATGACCAGCGCCACGGCCGCAACCCAGCCAGCTACCCACAAGCGGGTGCCATATCGGGTGAAGGTGCACCACATCGAGTGCTGCAACTGCAGCCATGGCTGCAACTGCCAATTCAGCGGCATGACAGATAATGGCCCATGTGAGCTCATGCTCGGCTTCGAAGTGATCGAGGGCAACTATGGCCACACTTCGCTGAATGGGGTTCGATTCGTGGTCGCCGGGCAATACCCTGGTCCCATCCACGAAGGCAACGGCAACGTGGTCCTGTTCGTGGACGAGAAAGCCAAGCCGGAGCAGGTAGACGCCGTCACCTCCATCGTGACCGGGCAGGCCGGCGGTATGCCATGGGAGGCTCTGGCCGGAACCGTTGGCTCCTTCGAGGGACCAGTCCGGAAAACAATCGATATGAAGGTGAACGGCAACCGCTCGGGCTTTCAGATTCCCGGTAGCATCGAGATGCGCCAGACGCCGATCAAGGATGTGGTCTCAGGAAACGAGAAGGAGATCCACATCGTCTATCCCCAGGGCGGCTTCCTCTGGAACGACGGCAGCATCTGCACGACATCGGCGATGCGCATTCAGCACGGCAAAGTCGCGTTCGAGCATCCCGGTCGCTATTCGGCTTACGCCGTCGCGAACTGGACCAACCAGTAGTTCCGCCAGGGTGAGTCTCGCCGCATCACGAGAGGGGTTCCTCCAGGCCATTCTGCGGAAAGACCGGCTCAGAGTCGGCGCGGGGCTGCTGGCTCTGGTTGGGCTGGCCTGGGTCTACATCTTTCATCTGGCCGATCTGATGTCGAATCATTCCGCTATGGCCATGCCTCAGGCCAGAGTGTGGAATGCGGGTGAGACAGCAGGGTTGATCATCATGTGGACCGTCATGATGATCGCCATGATGCTCCCCTCGGCGGCACCGGTAATTCTACTCT
>DATFFX010000136.1:0-2066 GCA_035249825.1 Gemmatimonadales bacterium
GCTTCCATGGCGAATATGTCGGCTGCCATCCGCCCGATCTTCTGCGCGATGGCGTCATGCTTGCCGATCGGCTGACCCCACTGCACTCGCTCCGCGGCCCAACGCCGGACGATCTCCAGGCACCTCTTAGCCCCTGCAACAGCAGAAGCCGGCAGGGTGAGTCGGCCGGTGTTGAGCGTGATCAGAGCGAGTTTGAGCCCCTTGCCCTCACCCCACAGCACGTTTTCCACCGGCACCTTCACGTTGGTAAACCGGATGATCCCGTTCTCCAGCGCACGCAACCCCATGAAGTGAAGCCGCTGCACGACTTCAACTCCCGGCCAGTCGGCCTCAACGATGAAGGCGGTGATTTTCCTGGAACCGGTGCGCGCCATGACTACCATCAGCTCCGCGATGGTGCCGTTGGTACACCACAGCTTCTCACCGTTCAGGATGTAGCTCTTACCGTCGGGGGACAGCGTGGCCGTGGTGCTGAGGGCCGCCGGGTCCGAACCGACCTGGTTCTCGGTCAGGGCGAACGCGGAGACGGCACCCTTGGCGAGCCGAGGGAGATATTTCTTCTTCTGTGACGGGGTGCCAAAGAGCTTCAGCGGGGTCGGAACGCCGATCGATTGCGCAGCCGACAACAGGGCAGTCAGGTTGCCGTCCTGGCTGGTCACCAAACCAATGGCGTGAGTGTAGCTGTATTGGCTCAGCCCCAGACCACCATATTCGACAGGAATCTTGATTCCGAATGCGCCGAGGTCCTTAAGCCCCTGGATTACATCCGGAGGAATCTTGCCGTCCCGGTCGATGGCATCGCTATCGACACGCTGGCGCATGAAGCGATCCAGCTGCTCCATAAAGGGCCTTGCTCGCTCGAGGTCGGCGGGGTCAGGCTGCGGAAAGGGATGCACCAGATCGAGGCGAAACGATCCCTCGAACAGCTCGCGGACGAAGCTCGGAGACTCCCAATCCTTTTCGCGGGCGGCCTCCGCCACCTCCCGGGCTTCCTGCTCGGTTGCCAGGGGGGTATGGGTGCCCCGTCCAGGCTGCGCGAGAACATCAGTCATGGGTCGAGTGCTCGGTTGAGGTGGTGAGAAGTGGACCCCGAAGCCCGTGGAGAACCAGGGAGACGACGTGGCGCTTGCGTCGTTCGAGGTCTTCGGCGTCCTCAACGGCAACGCCGACCGCCCGAGCGACTGTGCGAGCATGGATCAGTGGGAACCAGCAGAGCGAAATGATGCTGAGCAGGAGCTGCGCGGCTTCTCCGGATGGGGCGTCGTCCAAACCCAGCTCGGCACTGATGGCCGCAAGGGCTTCCTGCCCGGCGGAGAGATGGCTCACGCCATTGGGAAGTCGGCCGCCGTTCAACGCTTCTCGCTCGATCAGCCGGATGAAGTTCGGCCGCACCGCCAGAAAGTCGAAGTAGTCCGATACCGCGCCCGCCAGGATCGTCTCCGGGTTCTGCGCGCTGGCCAGAGCTCGCGCCCGGCCGGCCCGGACGGCATCACGCACCTCGGCGAAACAGCGGTTCAGGACAGCCTGGTAAAGGTCAGGCTTGGAGCCGAAGAAGTAGCCGGGGGTGGCGCGGGAGACTCCGGCCGCCGCTCCAACTTCGCTGAGGCTGGTGGCTTCGTACCCTTTTTCGGCAAACAGCTGTTCGGCCGCGTCCAGAATAGCGGCCCGGCTTCGGGTGGGATTGCGCTCTTTCTCTACCAGATCGGTCAGATGCCCCCCAAATGCTTGCTTGCTGTTCAGCAAGTTAGCTCCAACTGCAGCTTCGTCAAGTGCACACAGGCTGTCCTACCGCGGCGTGCAGCCCGGCCGCACATTATTGTTGCTCAACTCACCAGCCTAAGCCTTACCGAATCTGCGGAGCTCCGTTATGCAGAAGCTTTTCAGCTACTCGATAGCTTTGTTGACTGCGGTCGTTCTGTCCTCATGTATAGACCAGGAATCTCCGGCGGGACCCTCAGGGGCCCCGGGAATAGTTCCGAGGGGTCAGGGAAGTGGCAACGGTCCTACTTCTCTTGACCTCATCGAAGGGGACTATGGAGACGGTCTGCTGGATCGGGAGAACGCCA
>DATFFX010000137.1:0-8477 GCA_035249825.1 Gemmatimonadales bacterium
GGTTGGGCGGTCTGGCCGAGGAGATCGAGGTTGACAGCTCGATATCCTACGAGGCGATCTCCGGCTTTCCATTGTCGACAGTCGAGAGCCACGCCGGCAGGCTGCTTCTTGGGCGCCTGGGCAAGCGCCCGGTTGTCGCCATGCAGGGACGCTTTCATCGGTATGAGGGATACTCGTTGGCCGATGTGACGTTTCCAGTGCGGGTGCTGCACGCCCTCGGTGCCACCACGCTGGTAGTGTCCAATGCCTGTGGCGGCATGAACCCGCTCTGGGCTCCCGGCGATCTGGTTCTGCTGAGTGACCACATCAACCTGCTGGGGGACAATCCGTTAGTTGGATTCAACGACGGACGGCTCGGCCCCCGCTTCCCGGACATGTCGGCCCCGTACGACCCGGAGCTTCGGGCGCTCGCTCGGTCAACCGCCCTGGAGCTCGGCATAGTGCTCCGCGAAGGTGTGTATGTGGCGGTGGCCGGTCCGAGCCTCGAGACCCGCGCCGAATACCGCATGCTACGAGCCCTCGGTGCCGATGTGGTGGGCATGTCAACGGTCCCGGAGGTGATCGTGGCGGTGCACGCGGGAATGCGTGTCCTTGGACTGTCGATCATCACAGACCAGTGCTTGCCGGACGCTCTGGAGCCCGCGGAAATTGGGCGGATCATCGCCACTGCAGCCCAGGCAGAGCCCTCGTTGACCCGTCTCATCAGCAGCCTCGTGGCAGGGCTGTCCTGATGGGCTTTCCGATCTGGCCGGATCTCACGCCGAACGAGCTGGAGCAGAATCAACTCGCCCTCTGGAAATCTGAGGGACTCTTCCAGCAGACCATCGAGGCGACCAGAAGCGGAGCTCCCTTCGTCTTCTACGAGGGCCCGCCGACCGCTAATGGCAGACCCGGAATTCACCACGTTTTTTCCCGTACCATCAAGGACCTGGTGTGCCGGTTTCACTCCATGCAGGGCGAGGCCGTAACTCGCATCGCGGGCTGGGACACGCATGGCCTGCCGGTGGAGATCGAAATCGAAAAGGAGCTCAAGCTCACGGGCAAGAAGGATATCGAGCGCTTCGGAGTTGAGGAGTTCAATGCCCGCGCCCGGAAAAGCGTCTTCAAGTACCAGGGAGAGTGGGAGAATCTCTCGGACCGAATCGGGTATTGGCTTGACTACGAGCATCCCTATATCACCTGCAGCAACGACTATATCGAAAGCGTCTGGTGGCTGCTCCAGCGGCTGCATCAGCGAGAGCTCCTCTATCGTGGACACCGGGTGCTGCCTTATTGCCCCCGCTGCGGTACGGTACTCTCGAGTCACGAGCTCGCGCTCGGGTACGAAACGGTCACGACGAACTCGGTCTACGTGACGTTCCCGCTCCAGGACGATCCCAGCCGCCAGCTTCTGGTGTGGACGACCACGCCGTGGACTCTGGTATCCAACGTGGCGGTAGCCGTGAAGCCTGACCTGGAATATGGAGAGTACCTCGTCGATGGCCGCCGCATCATTCTGTCAACCGCGCGAGCATCGCTGCCGAGTGGGGCGGAGCGTGGCGCTCCAACTTTCGGCGAACTGGGCGCTGACCGCACCTTCAAGGGAAGGGAACTGATCGGGCTTCGGTATACGCGGCCGCTGGACATCGTCTCCCTGCCGGAAGACCGGATATCCCGGGTAATCGTCGCGGCCGATTTTGTGACCGCTGATGATGGGTCCGGTCTGGTACATCTCGCCCCCGCCTTCGGCGCGGATGATTACCAGGCTGGTATCGAGCATGGTCTGGCTCTGGTGCGTCCGGTGGGTGCGGACGGAACCCTGGCCGGCACCACATGGCCTGAAATCGAGGGTCGTCTGGTCACGGCGCGTGAAACCAACGACCTGATCATCCAGAGGCTCAAGCGGGAAGGCCGGTGGCATTTGACCCAGCCTCATACCCACACGTATCCGCACTGTTGGCGTTGCTCCAGTCCCCTGATCTACTATGCCCGCGACTCCTGGTTCGTGCGGACTTCGTCGGTCAAGGAGAGGATGCTCGAGCTGAACCGCCAGGTAGACTGGCATCCGCCTGAGGTAGGAGCGGGTCGGTTCGGGGAGTGGCTCGAAAACAACGTTGATTGGGCGCTATCACGGGACCGGTACTGGGGCACGCCGCTGCCGGTCTGGGTCTGCGAAGATGATCCCTCCCATGTCGAGGTGATTGGCAGCTATGCAGAGTTGAGCCAACGCTGGGGGCGAGGCCTGCCTGACGGCTTCGACCCGCACAAGCCTTTCATCGACCAGTACACCTGGGCCTGTCGCTGCGGCGGACTGATGCGGCGCAGTCCCGAGGTGATCGATACCTGGTTCGACTCAGGCTCGATGCCGTATGCGCAGTGGCACTATCCGTTCGAGCATCAGGAGGAGTTCACCCGGCATTTTCCCGCGGATTTCATCTGCGAGGGCATCGATCAAACACGAGGCTGGTTCTACTCGCTCCTGGCCATCGCCACCGCGGCTTTCGACGACCTGGCCTACCGCCATGTGATCGTGAATGAGCTGGTTCTCGACGCCGAAGGCCAGAAAATGTCGAAGACCAAGGGGAACGTCGTCGATCCCTGGACGATGATAGAACAGTACGGGGCGGATACGATTCGGCTGTACCTTCTCGCATCCAGCCAGGTGTGGCTGCCGAAGCGATTCGATGCCAGGACTATCCCGGACGTGGCCGGCAAATTCTTGAATGCACTCAGAAACAGCTACACCTTTTTCGCCGGCTACGCAGGGGATTGGACCCCGGCCGAGTCGCCCCCGGTTCGAAACCGCGCACTGGTCGACCGCTGGCTACTCAGCCGGCTGGCGTCCACGGTGCAAGAGGTGGTCGAGGCCTGGTCGCAGTACGACGTTACCGCGGGTGTGCGCACCATCCTCGACTTCGTCGTGGACGACGTCTCCCAGTGGTATGTCCGGGTCAATCGCGCCCGCTTCTGGGCACCGGACAGCGTTGCCGATCCAGCGGCACTGGCCACGCTTCACGAGGCGCTGACTACGGTTGGCCGACTGCTCGCGCCGGCGGCGCCTTTTGTGAGCGACTGGCTCCATCGCGCGCTGGCGGGAACATCGGTGCACCTGGCTGGGTTTCCCAAGGCTGGAGGAGTCCGGCAGCCGGACCTCGAAGGGGCCATGGACGCCGTGCGCCGCCTGGCGTCTCTCGCCCGGTCTGCTCGCGAGGAGCGGAACATTCGCGTCAGGCAGCCGCTGGGCCGGATGCAGGTGGCAGTTCCGGCGGGAGTTCGAGGACCGGCACTGGACCAGCTTCTGGAGCTCCTGCGGCTGGAGGTCAACGTCAAGCACGTCGAAGTCGTTGCCTCGGACGCCGAGCTGGTGCGCCTCCGGCCGAAGCCGAACTTTCGCACGCTCGGCAAGCGTTACGGCAAGCGCACACCCATTGTCGCAGCAGCAGCGGCAGGCCTGGCGACGGAGCAACTCCGTGGACTGGAGCAGGGAGTTTCGGCAACCCTGGATGTGGAAGGGGAGCCGGCCGTGTTCCACCCGGAGGATGTTGTGGTGGAGCGGGAGGTGTCCAGCGATTGGCTTGTGGCGAGCGATGGCCCCTACGTCGCGGCTCTCGATCCACATCTGGACCAGGAGCTCAAGCGCGAAGGGCTGGCGCGCGAGGTGGTGAATCGGGTGCAGCGGATCCGGAAGGAGGCAGGGTATTCATATAGTGATCGAATCGCCCTGTGGCTCGATGGCGACGCCGCGCTGCTGGAAGCGGCCCGCGTCCACACGCAATTCATTCAAGGAGAAACGCTGGCTCGGCGCTTCGAAGTAGGCGCGCGCGCGGCGGTATCCGACCTGGAACAGGAGGTGGATATCGACGGGCATGAGGTGGTGGTAGGAGTGCAACGACATCCGGACAGCCGGGCCGGAGTAGGCCCTCAACCCAGGGACGAGTAATGAACAAGAAACAGCTTACCCATCTCGAGAAGCGCCTGATCGAGGAGCGCGCACGTGTCATGAAGGAGCTGGGTTACTACGATGAGTCCTTCAATGCGACGCTGCAATCATCCGACGGCGATCTCTCCTCCTATTCGTTCCACATGGCGGATCAGGGCACGGATGCCATGGAGCGGGAGAAGCAGTTCCTCTTTGCTTCCCAGGAAGGCCGCTACCTCTGGCACGTCAACGAGGCACTGCGCCGCCTGTACGGCTCCCCCGAAAAATTCGGACACTGCCATCAGTGTGGGCAGGAGATCAACTTCGAGCGGCTGGATGCGCTTCCTCACGCCCGGCTTTGCATCACCTGCAAAGAGAAAGAGGAAGATGGCAAGCGCCGTTGAGGTAGGCCCAGCCGGCACCCCCCGCCGGCTGTTCGTTATGGCGGCGCTGGCTACCGTGGTGCTCGATTTGATCACCAAGCTCATTGCCGAGGCAACCCTGCTCCGTACGCCAGGGGTTTCTGTAATAGGCGACTGGTTCCAGCTGCGGCTGGTCTACAACCCTGGGGCGGCATTCGGTCTTCACGTCGGACCCTATTCCCGCTGGATCTTTTTTGTGGTCGCGCTGGTGGCGGTTTTCGTCCTGGCGCGCATGTCGGGCAGCAGCCCGGCAGCCGACCGGTTTCGTCAGCTCGCTCTCGGCCTGGTAGCGGGCGGGGCCGCCGGCAACCTGATCGACCGGATTCGCAGTGCGCGAGGAGTCGTGGACTTTCTGGATGTTGGGATCGGAGCATTGCGCTGGCCCACGTTCAACGTCGCCGATATCGCCGTAAGCTGCGGAGCTATTGCGCTTGCGATCTCGCTGTGGCGGGAGGACGCACGCCGGGCCGAGGCGGAGTCGGTCCCGGCCGGCTGAGGTGGAGGGGCAGCCCGGACAGGACCTCAACCTCACGGTCCTCACCTCGACCAGTGAGCGGCTCGACCGGTTCCTGGCTGACCAGCTGGGAATCTCACGCACCCAAGCCGCCCGCCTGGTGGCGGACAAGCGGGTTGCAGTAGATGGAAAACCTGCTCGCGCTTCCCGGCTTCTGTCCAAGGGCGAGTGCGTGACGGTCCGTATTCCGGAGCATGAGCCACCCCGCACGATTCAGCCTGCCGCCATTCCGCTCACGCTCGTTTTCGAGGACGAGCACCTCGCGATCATCGACAAGCCGGCCGGCCTGGTGGTCCACCCTGCTCCCGGGCACTGGGACGACACGCTGGTCAATGCCCTTGTCGCCCGGGGTACCACTCTTTCAGGCGGTGCCGAGGGCCGTCCCGGCATAGTCCACCGCCTGGACCGGGATACCTCCGGTCTCATGATTGTCGCGAAGACCGACCTCGCCCATCGGAAGCTCGGTGCAGCGATTGCCGCCCGGCGGGTGCGCCGCAGCTATGGCGCGCTGGTCTGGGGGCATCTCGACACCGCCGAGGTAACGATCGACGCCCGCATTGCTCGGCATCCCCGGGACCGTAAGCGGATGGCCATCTCCTCTGACGGCCGCATGGCCCGAACTGACGCCAGGGTAGTAGCCCGCTTCGAAGTGGTGGATTTGCTTCGGTTGGAGCTCCATACCGGGCGGACCCACCAGATCCGGGTCCATCTGGAGCACCTTGGCCATCCCGTCGTCGCCGATCCAGTGTACGCCGCCGGAGGAAGTCGGCGTATCTCGGGATCCGCCCGGCGAACAGCCGCCCTGCTGGAGCGCGCCACCCCGCGGCAGGCCTTGCACGCAGCCGCTCTGGCATTCCGCCATCCTGTGAGCGGAGCACCACTTGAGTTTCGCGCCGAGTGGCCTTCCGATCTAAGACCTGCACTAGTTGTCGCAGCTGGCGAAGAACTGGTTGCCCACCCCGAGCCGCTGAGCTATCTTCGTTTCTTTAATAGAGATGGCTAACTCTCCCGCGCTTCACGCCGTCGTGTTTCGAATCGGTGAGGTCATTTGCGCGGCCCCGGCAGGGATCGTGCGTGAGATCCTCCCTCGCCTGCCGGCTACCCGAATTCCAGGCGTACCCGACTCGGTCGAAGGGTTGGTGAACGTGCGTGGCAGCCTGCTGACGGTGCTCGACGGGCATCTGCTGCTGGAGCAACCTCGCCGTCAGGAGGATGAGGGCGCAATCGTGGTCCTCGAGGTGAAAGGCCGCAGCTACGGGTTGGGGGTCGGACAGGTGCTCGACTTCCTCGAGGTTCCGGCAGCTTCGGTCGTCGAACGCCGGGACCTGCCCGGTGTGGATCCCCGGGTGGTGAAGGCTGTCGGCCTCAGTGCGGACCAGCACTTCATCCTCCTCGATGTTGATGCCCTGTTTGCGCCGATCATCGGAGCCTAGAATAGGCGCCGCCCTGGCTCCGCCCGGAGGCTCCGCTAACACGCACGGAGGAAGTCTGTGAATCAAACTGTGCTCGTCTGCGACGACGCCATCTTCATGCGCACGATGATCAGCGATATCCTGAGCCAGGCCGGCTTCGAGGTGGTGGGGGAAGCGGAGTCGGGAGTCCAGGCGGTGGAGAAGTACCGCGCGCTGAAGCCCGACCTCGTCACCATGGACATCGTGATGCCCGATATGGGCGGCATCGAAGCTGTTCGTGAGATTTGCAAGGACCATCCGGAAGCCAAGATCCTGATGTGCAGTGCGATGGGGCAACAGGCGCTGGTAGTCGAAGCCATTCAGGCCGGGGCCAAGGATTTCGTGGTCAAGCCGTTTCAGCCTTCCCGCGTACTCGAGGCAGTTCAGCGCGTCCTGGCTTGATCGATGGATCTGTCCAAGTACGCTGCCCTCTTTCTCTCCGAGAGCCGCGAGCACCTCAATGCCTGCAATGGGTCGCTGCTGGAATGGGAACGGGCACCGAGTTCGGTCGAGCCGGTGCACCGGCTCTTTCGTGCGATCCACACCATCAAGGGTATGGCGGCGACGATGGGGTACTCCAGCGTGGCGCAGCTCGCTCACGCGACGGAGAACCTGCTCGACGGTCTGCGACACAGCCGAGTCTTCATCGATGCGGGTGTCTTTCAGCTTCTCTTCCGGGCCGTGGACACGCTGGGCGGAGAGGTGGAGGCTGCTGCGTCCGGCGAGAGTCGTGATGTTGATGCTGGGCTGATCGCGGAACTGGATACCGCGGCTTCAAGCTCGGCAGCGGCCGCGACGATCGGCAGGGAAATGCCAGGGGAACAATCGGCGGAGGCCGAGCCCCGGCTCCGGCGCGCGACCGATGCTCCCCGATCCCGCCCGGTTCAGGTGGCCATCAGCCGCGGGGCAGTCATGCGCGGAGCCCGGGCCGCCCTGGTCCTCCGCCGGGCAGAGGGATTGGGAGCGGTGACTGGCGTCCAGCCACCGCTGGCGCAGATCGAACGTGACGAGTTCGACGGCAAGTTCTTCTTCCGCTTGCAGACGAGACTGGCCGAGAAGGAGATCGCAGCTGCCCTGCGCAGCGTGGGCGATGTCGAGACCGTGGAGTTCGGAGAAGCGGTCTCCAATGATGGCCGGGGGCAGGGACGTCAGATTCGGGTGGACCTCCGTCGCCTCGATGCGCTGATGAAGCATGTCGGTGAGCTCGTCGTTGCCAGGAACCGGCTGACTGAGCTCTCTGCAGAGGCGGGAGACCCGACCCTGCTCGAGTTGAGCGGACGGATTACGCGGCTGGTGTCCGCGATGCAAAGCGAAGTGCTCGCATCGCGGATGACCCCTGTAGGAGAGGTGTTCCAGCGGTTCCCCCGACTGGCGCGAGATCTCTCCCGTGAGCTGGGAAAACGAATTCGGTTCGACATGGAGGGCGAAGAGATCGAGCTGGATCGCTCCATTCTGGATGAGATCGGGGATCCGCTGCTGCACCTCATCCGCAATGCCGCCGACCACGGCATCGAGACTCCGGATCAGCGTGTCGCTGCCGGTAAGCCGGCTGAGGGTCGCATCCTCCTGGCGGCCAGCCGGGAACAAAATACCGTGGCGCTGCGCGTGGTGGATGACGGCCGCGGCATCGATCGACACGGGATTCTCAGCAAGGCCAGGCGCGAAGGTGTGGCGGCGGATGAGATAGACACCCTGACCGACGACCTGCTGGTTCGGGTGCTCGCCCGGCCCGGCTTCAGTACTGCGCAGACGGTCAGCGGCGTGTCTGGCCGGGGCGTGGGTGTCGACGTGGTCATGACTCGGGTTCGGGCGCTGGGCGGCACGCTGGAGCTCCGCACCGAGGTCGGCCGCGGCAGCACGTTCCTGATTCGGGTACCACTCACCCTGGCCATTGTCCGTGCCCTGCTGGCAGAGGCTGGGGGTGAGCGCTACGCGGTGCCGCTCGCGTACGTGGGCGAAACCGTCGAATTTGATCGTCGCTCCGTGACCGCTGTGCGTGACCGCGAGGCGGTTGTAGTGCGAGATCAGGTGATTCCAACGGTGCACCTGAGAGATCTCGTCTCGGCACCCGCCGCCAATGGCTCGGCCGGCCGGCGGCCCACCGTGATCCTGGAGGTGGGCGAGCGACGCACAGCGCTGGTGGTCGATGCGCTGCTCGGGCAGCAGGACATCGTGGTCGAGCCGTTCGACGC
>DATFFX010000138.1:0-26669 GCA_035249825.1 Gemmatimonadales bacterium
CCCGCGTTGCTCACCACCACATCCGGGGCGCCATGCTGGGTGATTACCCGTGATCCCAGGCGACCGACCTGCACCGGATCGGTGAGGTCGCAAGGTATGTCATGAATTGTGCCGCGGGACGCTTCAGAGAGGGTACGGGCAACGCGAAGGACGGTGGCACCTTCCACCACCAGTAGCTCAGCGACCGCCGCGCCGATGCCGCGAGTGGCGCCGGTGACCACAGCCAGGCGGCCGGCAAGCCGGCTCACTCCGAGTATCTGCCCCCGTAGGCCAGCCGCAGAAACTCGTCCCGAGTCTTCGAGTCATCTCGGAAAATCCCGCGCAGCGCACTGGTCACCGTCCGCGAGTTCTGCTTCTCCACTCCGCGCATCATCATGCAGAAATGGGCCGCTTCGATGACGACTCCCACCCCGGTAGGCTTCAGCACCTCCATGATGGCATCGGCAATCTGGTCTGTCAGCCGTTCCTGCACCTGGAGGCGACGGGCGAACACATCGACGACGCGGGCGACCTTGGAGAGGCCCAAGATCTTGCCGTCGGGAATGTAGGCTACATGGGCGCGGCCGAAGAAAGGAAGCAGGTGGTGCTCGCAGAGCGAATAAAGCTCTATATCCCGCACCATGATCATGCTCTGGTGCGATTCCTCGAACACGGCATCACCAATCACGTCCTCGACCGTTTGCCAGTAACCCTGGGTCAGCCAGCGAAGCGAGGCTTCGACCCGCTCCGGGGTCTTGATCAAACCTTCACGACGAGGATCTTCACCCAGCGCAGCCAGGACCTCCTGGACCTGGTCGGCAAATGGCTGCGGGTGGGGCCCGGGGCGATCGGGTCGCGTGACCTGGGTGCGTTCCGGGCGTGCGGCTACGGGATTCTCAGGCACCTTCATAGTCGACATAGTTCCTCGGTGTCTCCCAGAGGCGTACGCGGAGAGCCAGATCAGCAGGCACAACGGGCCGCAGCTCTCGCCAGCATACGAGCGCGATGTTCTCGGATGTAGGATTCAGCGACTCGAACCACGGCACATCCAGATTGAGGTTCTTGTGATCGAGGTGCCTGAGGAGGCGCTCCTGCGCCAGCTCCTTGAGTTTGTTAAGGTCCATCACGTACCCGGTCTCAGGCGAGATCTCACCCTCGACGGTCAGCTCCAGCTCGTAGTTGTGGCCGTGATAATTCGGATTGTTACACTCTCCGAACGTGTCACGATTCCACTGGTCCGAAAACCCCGGGTTAGAGAGTCGGTGCGCAGCATTGAAGTGCACACGCCGGGTTACGCTGCAGCGGGGCATGAAGGGGCTACGAGCTATGAGCTGAGAGCCAGGAAGCGGCGGGCATGGGATAAACCTACTCGGACCCGGCTTCAGCCAATAGCTCAAGACGCATAGCGCATAGCTCCAAAGAAAACGCCGATCCGGAGATCGGCGGAAAGCGAACGGCAGCGAGAAGGGTTATTGAAGCCCAATGAGAAAGCTCGGCGCCCTCACCATGACATCTGCCTTCCCCCGAGGGGCATGACATCAACCACAGCATTCGGGCCCATCATCGGACCTGTTGGCTCAATAACGTGGCTCCCCACTGCCGCCCACCGGATGTAAAATAGGACGCTGGCCGAGTACCGTCAACCAAACCGAGGAGGCGCGTCTGAATGTCAACTACACTCCTGCTGGCAGTGATATCACTCGCCGTCTGGGCGGTGCTCACCTTCGCCACAGCGCTGCAGAGCGGTGTGATTCACCTTCTTCTTGCGCTCGGCACTACACTCCTGGTGCGATGGTGGGCACTGCGCGCCTGAGCCTGTAGCATATAGAAAAGTCGTGTTGACGGATTACAACACGACCAGCCCGCAAGACGGCAGGACCCCAGCGTCATTTCTCCTCTGCTAATTCTCTGTTGACCAATGCCTTGCATGTGGACCGCAGCACCCCGAGAAGCGGGGCTTCGGTGGGCATGGATCATGCTCTCCCACCGTACGTCGCCGCCACGATTCTCGCGCATTCGGGGAAGGCCCACTTGGAAATCCTCAGCACTCTTCGTCGGCCGGTTCACCGCAACACCCGGAAAGGGGTCGCGTGATGCGCTGGATGGAGGCGCTGCTCGAGCGGTCCGGTGCCGCCGGCGGGTTCCCCACGGTTCAAAGGCTCTGGGGGGCCGAGCGCGTTCGGCTCTCAGCCAGGTGGGACGGAGATCCTTCTCCGCCGCCATACAGCCGGGGCAACCGGATCCTGAATTTTGTTCTTGCTCTGGCCGCGCTGATCGCGCTGCTTCCAGTGATGCTAATTATTGCACTCGTGGTGCGACTGACCTCTCGCGGGCCGGTTTTCTATACCCAGACGCGAGTCGGTCTGGACCGCCGCGAGCCGCTGGATGCCAGCAGGAACCACCGCCGCCAGCTCGACATCGGTGGCCAGCCGTTCACGATTTATAAGTTCCGCACCATGCGGGTGGATGCGGAGCAGGGGTGCGGTCCAGTCTGGGCCCAGCGTCGGGACCCCAGGGTCACCGCCATAGGGACCTTCCTGCGGCAGTATCGATTGGACGAGTTGCCTCAGTTGCTGAATGTGCTCAGGGGCGAGATGAACATCGTGGGTCCCCGTCCGGAGCGGCCGACTATTTTCGCCGAGCTGCGGGAGCACATCGCCGAGTATCCGCTCCGGCAGCGCACTAAGCCGGGAATCACGGGGCTGGCGCAGATCAACCACCACTACGATCGCTCAATCGATGATGTCCGGACCAAGGTGGAGTATGACCTGGAGTACATCCGCCGTCAGTCGGTCACCGAAGACCTTCGTATTATGCTCAAAACGCTCCCGGTCATTTTATGGAGGCGAGGGGGCTGGTAGTCTGACCGCTCCGGGAGAAAACACGGGGGCCTCTGAATCTTCGAGGCCCCCGTGTTATTTTGTGCCGCTGATCCGAGCCTACCCTCGGCAGCTCTTCGAGCTGCGACTCTGGGCCTTGGATCGCAGAGTCCTCAGTGCGTCCTTCATGCTGTTAGTGGTCAGGTAGCTGCCATATTCCCAACTGAGGAAGGCGCAGGGATAGGAGCTGGATAGCAAAGTCGATCCAAAGTTCCTGACCATCGTCGGGGTCATGCGACTGCGATTGGGTCCGCCCTTGCTGATGTTCAGCCCCACCACGAGCGCCAGGTCAGCACGCTGCGCATCGGCCACGTTGCGCTTGATGTAATCTGATGCCGTGCCCTTGCGGGTGACATATTGTGCCCAGGCAGCATCCAGGTATCGGGGATCCTGGCTCCTGAAGTAGTAAGGCTCGACGCGGGCGATGGTGGGCATACTGGACCAGCGTGCCTTGCTGTAGCGTGCCATTTCGTCCACGGTCGACGCCGGAATGGCCCGGCCACCCCAGTTGCTGGCATCATTGGGCTCGTCGACCAGCAAGTGCCCGATGATAGTGCCGTTGGTGATGTACGAGGAGAAGTTGATGTTCCTGAAGCGATCGATCCGGGCCTTCCACTTGGTCATGCTGAAATGGCCGCTGCCGTCCAGGTAATATCTGTGAGGACCAGCAAACATGAGCACGACCTTACCGCCCCGTGCTCTAACGCCGGCGAGATACTCCATCAGGCTGCCCGGTGAAACGGTCATCTTGGCGCCGTTGTTGATGCTCCCGAACGCGCTCAGTGGCTGGCCAAAGTGTCCCATGGCAATGCCACCCGCAAAGCTCGTAGCAAAGGAGGGGGCCTCGTCCACAACTACCGGTTCGGCGGCTTCGATGGGGTTGGTGGGGTCTTCGGCGATACTGTTGGTGAGCTCGTCGGAGTTGCAGGCGCCGAATGACAGTGCCAGCAGGGCCAGGATGGAGGCTCGAAATCGCGCCGCTCGGTGGGCCAGATTGTAAGTATGTTCCATACGTATGCGTTCCTCTCTCCGGTTTTCGGAGGACCATGGTCTTCGCGCAGGGTCGAGGGGCCAACGTCGGCACGGCCGGCACGGTGGCTCATCGTGGGATTTCCTGACGCGAGGGGCGAGGCCAGTCGGCCTTTTACCCCAGATGGGTTACAGAGATGTTGCTGAACTACGGGGGACAGGTGGTACGGAGGCGCGAAGGAATGAGCACCCGGCTGGTGTCATCTCGTGGTCATGATGGCTCGCGCGGAAGTACAATGGTGATTCAGGTCACATTTGTCAACCCGCGTAAACCGATCCGCCGCTTCTACAAAGCTTTACGCACCTAGTGCGTAGTGCAGCCGGTTTCGGAAAACTCGAACTTTGGTTACCAGTTCAGTCGCAGGGCGGAGCGCTCGAGGCCCCCTCTGTTCCCATGGAACAGCAACTCCTAGAGCCCGAGACGGCGGTCACATTTTTGTACCGGAGGGGCAGTTGAAGCTGGAGAACACAGAAGGGTCGCGCGAGCGCGACCAGGCCTTGCTCCTCACTGCCCTGCTCGTCCTGGCGGTAGCGCTCCGTTTTTATCGACTCGGCGAATGGAATTTCCAGGCGACCGAAATGTTCACGCTCCGGGATTCGTTGAAGCCCGCATTCGGCAATCCCAGGCCGCTGGGCTACCTCCTGAACTATTACTTGGTCAGGCCCTTCCTGCCGCTCGACGAGTTCGGCCTCAGGCTCATGCCGGCCATCTTTGGGGTCCTGGCCATTCCCGCGGTGTACTTCGTGAGTCGCCATCTACTGGGCACGAGGGCTGCTCTGCTGGGCACGCTGCTCCTGACCTTCAGTCCCACTCACGTCATGTACTCTCAGCTCGCGCGCTACTGGTCGCTGGTGTTCTTCATGTGTGCGATATACCCATACGCTCTCTACATAGGGTTCCGCGAGCAGAACTCTCGAGCGCTGGCCCTGGGCCTCGTAACCGCCGTGCTGGCAGGCCTGGCCCATCCGGTTTCGATACTCTTGGTCGGAGGACCAGCACTCTTGCTGTTGGCCAGCCTGCGACGGGAACGCCTCGCGGCCTTGTGGAGTCAGAACTGGGTCCGATGGGCAACCCTGCTTCTCGCGATCGGGGTGGGACTCGCGGCCTGGCGTTTCATACCCATGCTGCAGGGCTGGATCTCGCAACACGACCGAAGCCCGGGTGGGAGCCAGTTCCTCCATCGCACCGTGGAGCAAGGTGTAAAACAGATCTACTACTTGTTCGGGCTTACGGAAGGCTTGACCGCGCCAATCGCCATTGGTGGTACCGTCGGGATGTACCTCGTTTGGAAGGAACGTGACAAGACTTTGGCAGTCTTCCTGGCCAGCCTGGCCTTCTTTCCAATCGCGTTCGTGACGCTGATCTCGATCCGCACCCCGGTATCGCAATACTATCTCGTCCCTGTTCTACCGGTCTTCTTCATGGGCACCGGTGTATTTCTCGACCGGCTGTTCGCAGTGGAGTGGGGGCTGCGTCCACGATGGCTGCTGCCACTTACGATTCTCGCGATGATCCTCCTGTCCGGGGCACCCTCGCTCGTCTCGGAGTACCTCAACGGACGCCGTTACGACTTTCGCGGCATGGCACGTTGGATGACGCCACGGCTGGTGGAAGGTGATATCGTCTTTTCCGACCAGCCCATGGTCCTTGCCCACTACCTGCCGGCAACCAAGGTACGGCACCTTCAGCCCGACACAACCGCGCTCTCGCAGTCCATGCGAGCTCTGCAGGAAACGCCGCGAGACGACGCGCTCTGGATCGTGGCTCCTACGCCCGGTCATGCCTTTCGCACAAACCTGCGGCAGGGTGGACTGATTAGCTGGATTTTCGAGAAATGTCAGCTGCGGAACATGACTGGAAAAGGTCGAGTAGACTTGAGGCAGCAATACCTCCAGACCTACCGATGTAGTCCCCTGGCTGGTAACCCCATGCGAGCGGCGAGCTCAGGCGAAAGCGGACGCTAACGCGCCACACCCTTGGTCAACCCTGACCCATTTCCCATCGGCATCCTCGCGACGATAGAAAACCCCTCAGCGAAGTCCTCCAGCCGCAGACTGCACATCAGCACCTGCCGAAGCATTTCAACGGTATAGAGCGGAGCAAAGAAGGAAGTGTAGCCCGAGTTATAGTACGGAGTCAGATCGAGAATCTCCAAGCCGGAGGCCCGGCAGGTACGCGAGAGCCGCGAGGGAGTACAGTCGCGGTAATGCGCCAGAAAGCCGCTGTTTTCCTTCTTCTCAGGAAATATCGCGAAGAGGAGCCGGCGCGCCGAACGATTCCCCAGTAAGCGGTTGACAATGGCGAACGGTGCATTCCTGCAGGGCATCACGTGAGCCATGATTCCGCCGGGTACCAATACACCCCCCAGGTTTGCAATCGCAGCCGCCGGGTTGGCGACGTGCTCCAGGACGGCTCGAGAGAACACCAGATCGTACTTGCCGGGGATGCTGACGGCTGCGACATCCCCCACGATGGTTGCGTCGTAGGCCCCCGGAGGTGCCTGAGCCAGTTCCTCCTCCGATACGTCGAGCCCCACCACGTACAAGCCGAGCTTTTTCTTGGTCCCTAGTGAAATGGCCGGGCGTTTACCGCCGCCTACATCGAGGACTCGCAGGCCCGGCGCCAGCAGGCCGGGCAGGACCCTCTCCCGAAAATGAGTCGGCCCATCCGGGGCGCATTGGGGTACTACGCGCGTGATCATCGATCGCTCCCACTTCGAGATCCGGCGATTCCAGGCAATGAACTTGCGCACCAGTGTCATCGTGGCCCCGATCTATACATCACGTTCCCGAGATCCTGCCACTCCCCGTCGCAGCACACGCTTCACACCAGTCGGAAGATAGGCATAGGCATAGCGCCCTCCCGCGAACACATACATCCAGCTCGGCAGCCCCAGTTCCCGGATGATCTGGGCCTGAACCCGCGCGAGATCGCGCTGGCGATCTGCGTACTTGAACGCCTGGTTGAACCAACTGCTGGAGTGAACATGGTGCTCACCTATCACTTCAGGCACATTGGCAAAACGCCACCCCAGCTTGGCGACTCGCAACCAGAATCGGAGGTCGATCAGGTTCTTCACGTCGGGATAGCCGCCGGCTTTCTCCCAGGCCACCCTGCGGAACGTGGCCAGGGTGTGGACAATCGGGATGTACCTAGCCATTGCCGTAACGATTGCGGCGTGCTCCGTCGGCAGCACACGAACGAACCTCTCGCGCCTGGTCTCGTCAACTTGCACGAAGGAGCCGCCCACCACTCCCACCTCGGGATTGGCATCCAGAAGCTCGAGCTGGAGGCGCAGACGGTCGGGATAGCTGCGGTCGTCGAAGTCCTGGCGAGCAATGTAGTCGCCGCGAGCCTGAGAGACGGCATAGTTGTAGGCCGCCGCCGCGCCTAATCGGCCCGGCGCGAATACTCTGACCCGCCGGTCGTGGTGGGCCAGCTCGTGGAGCCGTTCGAGCGTCCGGTCGCGGGAGCCGTCGTCAACCAGGATGAACTCGAAATCGCTGAAGGTCTGAGCTAATACGCCAGGTATCGCCCGATCGAAGTACGGCTCGCCGTTGTACACGGTCGTGACCACGCTCACTCGGGGAGTCACTCAGCTGCTTTGCGGTTAATGGTTCTGAGGGGCAGCGTCATCGGCTCACGGCGCTGGGCTGGGCCACCTGGGGGAACAGCAGGCCGGCTCAGCCTCGTCCCCAAGGGACCGCCAACACCACTGTTGACGTAAGCCTGAGAGAGGCCAACGAGGAGCGCCAGAACGATCCAGACCCGCTTGCTCTCCTCGGAGCTGAGCGGCAGCGTGGACAGCCCCAGTGCAAAAAACAGCACCAACGAATATCGCCGCTCGAGATATGGAAGCTTCAGGATGGCCAGGAATGCCGTAAGGAACATCCCGAAGAACAAGAGAAACCCGGGAAGACCTGACTCGACGAGAACTGAGAGAAAGGAATTGTGCGCTACTTGCGCCCGCGCTATCAGGTATGGATCGACTGCACGAATAAAGCTCGCCGGGCCATGGCCGACTAAAGGACTGGCCGTGAAAGCCCGTAAGCCGGCGATCCAGATCTTCATGCGACCGCCAATGCCTCCCTCTTCTACCTCACCCGTGGTGCTGGCAAGGCGCTCCATGAGAGTCTGGGGAACGTACGCCAGGGCAAAAGCGCCTGAGATCCACAACAGTCCAATGGCGATGCCGCGCCGGAGCGGAGAAAGCCGGGTCAGCGTCAGGGGCACGATGAGGAGTGCGATCATGGTGGTCAACATGCCACCCCGGGAACCGGTGAGGCCGATGGCGAACAATGCGATAGGCAGGTAGGCAGTGCAGAGCCATCGCCGAATCAGTTGCCGGGATGTTGTTGCCAGGTACCAGGCCATCGGGATCGCCAGGGCGAGCATCATGGCCAGATCGTTGTTGTCTACTCCTCCGGCTGCGAAACGGCGCATCATCTCCGCTTTCCGCTGAAACAGGATGATGGTGTCGATCGCCGACACGCTCGCCCCGAGCACGTAGGCTCCCATCAGCCCCCGTTGCCGGCTTCGGGTCGCGGCCGTTTCCCAGACGATCCACAGGACCAGGAACAGCTGGATGTAGGTCCAGAATCGGTTGGGAAGCTCGAGCCATTGAGTGTAGAAGAACAGCAGACCAAGGCCGATCCAGGCCACGAACAAGAGGGCAGTGATGTGGAAGGGATGCCAGCGCCGGAGCCGTCCCGTCAAGACAATGGTGAGCAGAGTGAGGCCTACCGCCACAGGACCAGTGACCCTGCTCGGAACGACCCCAAATCCACGGAAGGTGGGTTCGGCCGAGACAGTGAACACGAAAACCCACAATGCGGCATATGCCAGCTTGCTCATGGGCCAACTCCGAACCAATGGAGGCGGTCAATTGTCGCGTTTGGAACCAACGGCATGATCCGACTCACGTTCTCGACAATCCTTTCTTGAGTAACAACTCTCCGTAGAGAGAGATCCAGCGCTCGGCCATCGCTGCCAGACTGTAGTGGGAGGTGACATGCTCTCGGCCGCTCACTCCCATTTGCTGTCGCTGGTGGGCGGAGAGAGCCATAAGCTGGCGCATCGGCTGGGACAGCGTTTCCGGATTGCCCGGCTGTGCCAGGAAGCCACCGCGGCCGTTTTCTACCAGCTCGGGTACACCGCCGACTCGGGTGGCGACCACTGGCACACCGGCGGCCAGAGCTTCCATGACGACGTTAGGCATGCCTTCCCAGGCGGAAGACAGGACAAATCCATCAGCAGCTGCGAGGAGGGCCGCAATGTCCTCGCGGACGCCCAGAAATTGCACCCGTGAGGCGATTTCGAGCTGCTGCGCCTGTTGCTGCAGTTCCGCCAGCAGCGGTCCTCGCCCTACGATCAACAACCTGGCCTGATCATTCGCCAGTGACTTGAAGGCGCGGAACAGCGTAGGGTAATCCTTCTGAGGCAAGAGCCGTCCTATCGCCAACCAGACAAACTCAGTTGGCGCTATCCCCAGCTCGGCCCGAATCCGCGAGCGGTCTCCCACTGCAACCGAGAGTGCTGCGACGTCGACTCCATTGGGAATGACTCTCGTTTTGCTGCTCGACAACAATCCCCTCTTCTGCAGCGAGCTGGCGACCTCTCGCGAATTCGTCGTAACGCAGTGATCCATCCAATTGGTGAGTCGCATCAACCAGTCCCGGGAGGCACTCCCGTTACGCTCACTGCGGATAGACGTTACAATGACAGGCACTCCGGTCCATTTGCCTGCCAGCCGCCCCAACAGGTTCGCGTGGTACATGAAGCTGGTAAGCAGGTGCGGCTGCCAATCCTTCAGCAGGGTAACCAGTCGCTGAAACGCTTGCCAATCAGCTTGACCGCGCTTCATATCCAAGCTCAAGATAGGCAACCCTTCGGCCATGGCCCGGCGACCCATTTCCTCAGGTGGCGTCATCGAGACGAGACGGACCTCGTGACCATGGTCCAGAAGCGCCTGGGCGAGGTACAGGACCTGGCGATCCGCCCCGCCCATTCCCAGGCTGGTCGAGAGTAGCAGGATTCTAGCCTTCATGGCGTAATCACTGGCTTCAAGCACATCGGTATCTCGCAAAGCGGACAGATCGGCCCCCGTTATCATTTCAGGCGTTCTCGACTCGACCAAGCCACTGCATCTCTGTTGCCTGGTATGCCTGTTCGTGCTCACGTACCCCTGGAGGTAATCCGGTGACCGACTGGTCTGGGATCATTCAGAGCAGCTCCCGCGTCAGTAAGCGTTGGATCAAGAAGGTGATCGCGCCGAGCACACTGATCGCAGTAGTCTCGAAGGTGATTCCCATCAACGAGCGTTGGTATCTCAAGGCGCGTTATTTCCTGACCTTTGGACGCACGCTCGACCTGGAAAATCCTCGGACCTTCACCGCCAAGCTGCAATGGCTGAAGCTGTACGGCAGACCGGAACAATATGCCCCGTTAGCCGATAAGTTCGCGGTATACGACTTCGTTCGTGCCCGGATCGGAGACACGCACCTCAACCGCATGATCGGTGTGTACCAGGACGCCTCCGAGATCCCATGGAACGAGCTGCCGGACAAGTTCGTGCTGAAAGCCACCCATGCCAGCGGGTGGAATCTGATCGTGCCGGACAAGGCACGGCTCGACCGTCAACAGGCGATGCAGATTTGCCGGCAATGGCTCACGACCAGTTATGCCGCCCGCAGCCGTGAGCCGGTGTATGAGCGCATTCCGCCACGCATTATCTGCGTGGAGTACCTCGGCGATCCCGACACCGAGCTGTTCGATTACAAGCTCTACTGCTTCAACGGCAGAGTGCGGCTCATCCACGTGGATACCGAGCGGTTCACTGGTCATCAACGGACCTTCTACAGTCCCGAGTGGGAGCGCTTGCCGTTCGCATATACCTATCCGACCAGAGATGAAGGAGTTGAACGGCCCGCTGCGCTCGGAGAGCTGATCTCCCTCGCGGAGACACTTGCGGAGACCATTCCCTTCGTGCGGGTCGATTTCTTCTACATCCGCAATCAGGTCGTCTTCGGCGAAATGACTTTCTTCCCCGATGCGGGGTTTGGTTCCTTCGATCCGCCCGAATGGGACGCCATCATCGGCTCTTACCTGAAACTGCCTGAACGCTAGAGAGAACATTCAACCCTTCTCGATCAAGCGGAGATAATGATCGACGGCCGCATCACGAGTGAACGGGGTGAGCGCGTCGGCCGGAATAGGCTTTGCGGGTGTGTCCAGTGCTCGGCGCATCGCGGCGGCAAGCCCGGCCACATCGCCCACCGGCACCAGCTCGCCGAGGCGGCCCTCCTGTAAAATCTCTCTGGGTCCACTGGGACAATCAGTAGAGACCACCCGGGCGCCGGCGGCAAGCGCCTCAATCAGCACCGTCGGAAGCCCTTCCCAGGCGGAAGAGAGCACGAACAGCGCGGATCCGGCCATGTACGCCAGGGCGTTTCTGAAACCAGGAAGCGCCACATCCTGGCTCACCCCGAGCTCAGCGGCCAGAGCCGTAAGCTGGTTTCGGTCCTCTCCCTCCCCGATGATGATGAGCCGCGTGGGGTGGGCTCGGCGGACCTCAGCGAATGCTTTGATCAGCGTCGGAAAGTCCTTTTGCCGGGTCAGTCGACCGACGCCGAGAATTACCGGCGGCTGTCCAGGAGCAAACCACGGATGGTCCGGAGCCTGGCGTGCAGCGGCAAGAGTGGCATCAGTGATCACCGGGTTATAGACCACTTCCACACGGTCGCGAGCCAATCCGGACGACTGGGCGAGGTCATCCGCTGCTCCCCGGGAGACAGCCACCACGCTCGAGGCCCAGGGATAGAAAATTCGCAACAGATAGGGCCAAATCTGTCCGGCAATGCGACGCTGCTGCTGTCTGCTGGACTCGGAGAGTGTCGTGTGCACGGTGGCGATCACGGGAGTGGTTCCACCGGCAAGCCTGGAGGCCCAAATCGCAACCAGGTTGGCGTAGTTCATGGACGAGATCAGGGCCCTGGGCCGCTCCTTGCGCAGATAGCCGGCCAGCGGACCCAAGCTCCTGAGCACCCGACGGGCATGAAGGTCCACCAACCGGACCGAGGCAGGCAGTTGGTCCAGCAGGGCACCTTCAGCCGCCGACAGGACGAGATCAACCGGCAGCCCGCGCTGCGTGATCCCCTCAGCCAGGTTCAGGATGACCCGCTCGGCACCGCCGCCATTCAGTGAGGGCAAGAAGAATGCAATGCGGCCATATTCGGAGTTGGTCACGCCCAATCGAACTCCTGGCCCAGCCACTGGTAGAGCTGCTGGTTGTACGGCTCGAAATAGGCGACCAGTTTCGACCTCAGCTCGAGCGGGATCGAACGGTCGTATCCGGTTTGAAGAAAAGGCTTCTCGAGGCGGAGTCGATGGGGTTTCAGCCCCAGAAAGCCATGAACCGCCGCGGTGGTGCCCGCCGGGTCACGAAACAGCTCTTCGCTTTGAAGTACCAGCAGCCGTGAACGGGGAAAATGCCGGGTCCACTGGCGCAGCTGGTCGACGTATCTCCCCCGGCGCAGGTAGGAGAAGCGATGGTGGTTGTAGCTGTAGTAGGAGGGATCCGCGAGGAGGCGCTCTTCCTCTCCAGCGAGCCTTTCCGGCTCCTTTTCGAGCGCCTCGGCAAAGGAGAGCGACTCCCGGCCACCTCGGACCTCGTGCTGATAATGCGACAGAGCCCTGTCCACCGGATTCCGGAGCAGGGCCACGAGCTTGATTTCGGGTAAGAGCTGCGCGACACGCTGGGGTACGAGTGGATGGACCAGATAGTAGGGAGACGCATCGAGGGTCAGGAAGCCGCGGCGCAGTTGATGGGTATACGGAAAGTGCCCGCGATACCAGTTCACGCCCCGATGGTACTGAAAGTCGAAGTAGTGGACTTCTTTGCGGAGGGACGGTAACACATCGGGGTGCTGAATCAGGTAATTGAACAGCGATGTAGTACCGGCCTTCTGCGCACCGATGATCAGCGTGGATGGAAGGCCTCTGAGTGGCGCGGTCAGCTGGCGATAATCCGCCCGAAGCCGGCGGAGCGGCCGCTTCACCAGCTCGGGGAGCCGTGGGACGCCTGAGCGGGTCGATGGGCTAGCGCTCCGCGAACTCCCTGCCACGGTTGTCACTGTGAATTCGGCTCCCGAGCGGATGCCAGGTGGTCCGGACTCACAGCGTCCCGGCGTACGGCACGGCGGGAGTTCCTTCGGATCAGATTCGAGCCTTGCTGGTATGCCCAGCGACCGTGTTGACCGAGAAAGAGATCCGGCAACAGTCTTACGGCCCCATACGCTGCGCCGGCTGATGCGAGAGCTGCAGCAAAAAACGTCCAGTGCTGCCCAAGGTGGGCTGCACGTGCTCCCTGCGCCGCCGCAACGGCCGCGGCACCGATGAGCACTGCCAGGAACCCCGCGGGAATGTGCGCCCGTGCAAACTGTGACCATGATAGCCCGGTGACGCCTCGGCCCAGCCAGGCCATGCTGAGCCAGTTGAGCGCCATCGCTCCCGATACCGCCACCGCGACGCCCGCCACTCCCCAGCGCTGGCCGGCGATCGCTCCCAGGACCACCGCGCCCGCATACATGCCTTGGAGCAGTGCGCGCCGATAGACCACCCCTGCTGCCTTGGCACACGCATCGCTGATCCTGCTGCTCATGCGGAAGAGCAAACTGATCGTCAGCAGACGGAACGGCAGCACCACCGCGCCCCACGCGGGACCGAGGACGAGAAGAACGAATTCCGGAGCGACTACCCACAGGAATGCACCGACCGGAAGTGACACTAACGCCACGACCGCGAGTGCGCGTTCGTACCCCCGCGCCAGCCGATCACGCTGATCCTGCACCTGGGACATGATGGGAAAAAGGACCCGGTTTACGACCTTTCCGAAGGCATAGGCCGGCATCACCATCAGATTGTAGGCGCGTCCATATACTCCCAGCGCCGCGGGTCCCAGCCACCGACCCACGACGAAATTGTCGCCCTGCTGAGAAAGCACCGTGCCGATCTGCGCCAGCGAGTGTCCGAAACCGAAGCTCAGCAAATCGCCCGCAGCCTTGAGGTTACCGCTGGGTAGCACGGAATGTCTGGTCGCGAGGTACATGGCCATTGCCCTCAGCATGGCCTGCGCCAGGTACGCCAGCATCAGCGCCCACGCTCCGAGCCCATACCACGCCAGCAGTACACTTATGGTGGCGAAGCCAATGATGTAGCTGGCTACATCGAGGGCGACGTAAAGGCGGAAGCGCAGGTTGCGGATGAGAAGCGACTTTCCGACCGTACTCAAGCCGTCGATCGGGAAGAGGAACGCTGCGCCGCGCAGCAGCGGTTCCACCTCAGGAATGCGGTAGAATCCGGCGATCGCAGAGGCGTTGAACCAGACGGCGGCGCCGAGGACGAGACCGAGGGTACAGGAGAGCGTGACAGCGACTCGCACGTGCACCTGCTCGAGGTTCTGCCGCTGAACGATTGCCGGACCAACGCCGATCTGCGAGACTGTCTCGGACAGGGCGACGACAACCATGACTGCGCCCACGAGGCCGAACTCGGCCGGCGTGAGCAGACGGCCCAGGGCCATCAGGGAGAGCAGCCGAAAAACTACCTGAACACCGGTCCCCGAGAATGTCCAGAACATGCCATCGAGTGCCCGTCTGGTGAGCCCTCGGGGGCCTCGCCCTCCTGCGCTCACAGGCTGACGCGATGCCTGTTCATTTTGGGCTCCAGGGGCCTGATCGGGGTTTGTCATGAGCTGGCTGCTTGCACTCCGTTACCCGGCGTTAGTGTACCGATGACTCAGGGCCAGTCATAACCCATGAGATGGCTCGTCGATCCCGCAATGCGAGCTATAACCGCCAGGTCGGAAGTGTTGAACCTCGTTTGCCAGGACAGGTCTTCCCGGATCTCACCGACACCCCGCAAGCGCGCCTTGTTCCCGATGACATGGCTTTCGATGTCGCGCCGTTGGTGCAGCGGAGCTCGAGGGACTTCGAGAAAGTCGGAGATTTGATTGAATACCCCCGCTGAATCTGCGCACAAATCCTCATAGTGAAGTGACAGCCAGGATTCCGGCGGTAGATATCGCCGCACCCGATTGGCCTCCAGGTTGTAGTGCTTCCAGTGCCGGGCAGCCGTTGCGACGTCAACTCCGACGTGCTTCATGATGCTTGCCGAGTTGCCCCGGGGATCTCTGATGAGATGAATTACTCTGACATCGAGTAACGGGTGCCGGGCCAGATACTTTGGCCGCTGGTGGTCGCGGGCGGTGTCCACAAACACCGCCTTCCCTGTTTTTTCGAGCACCGCTCGAGCCAGGCTCCATGTGTTCCAGCCAGCTTCACTGATGGCCCGTCTCACCGGCTCGAGCCTCCCTACCACTACATCCCGAACAGTATTGAGGGCAGTGCTTCCGAGAGACCGAACCAGCACAGCGTTGATCAACCGGTTCTGTGACAGGCGTAAATAGGTATTCCAGCGATTGGTCTTGAATACATCCACCGGATGCCCGAGCATTCGGGTTCTGGCCATGATGTCATGCCAGAACTCGCAATCCAGGAAGGGCTTGCCACATGAACAACGGTACGTGGTCAAGTCCGACCTGCGAATCAGGCCGGTTGCCGCGCCGATCGAGGCACAATGGGAATGTTCGTTCAGAAGTGCCCCGAGGAGGGTGGAGCCGGTATAGGGGCTGCCCGGCATGCACACATAACGAATACGTTTTCCGCTGCTGCCGGTCTGATCACTGTCTAGAGGCAATTGCTTACATCCCATTTGTTTGGGTCCGTCCGTTCCGGAGGCCGGTCGGCTCGGACAGCTGCTGTCGGGGTTAGCACGATCCATGCCCCAGTCAGGGGGTCTTTGAACGGGGGCGGCAACAAGTTGCCGGTAAACTTGAGGCCAATGCCGGGCAATCTGTGCTTCGGGTTGACCGCGAAACCGGCGTCGGGCAATCTACTATGGCCACACCACATGACCTGTGGCGCTCCTGCGACAGCGAGAAAGGGCTAACCCTTTGGCAGTGAAACCGAATTTCTTCATTGTAGGTGCCCCCAAGTGTGGGACAACAGCGCTGTACGAGTACCTTCGTCTCCACCCGAACATCTTCATGTCAGAGGTCAAGGAGCCGCACTTCTTCGCAAGAGACTTTGGCACGTATCCCAGGATCAAAACCCTGCAGGCGTACAACCAGATCTTTGCACCGAGTACTGAGCAACATCTTCGGGTAGGCGAGGCGTCGGTGTACTATCTTCGCTCCTCTGTCGCCATCGCGAACATCCGTGAGTTCAATCCCGAGGCAAAACTCATTGCGATGTTTCGCAATCCCGTGGAGATGGTGCATTCCTTTCACTCCCAGCTGCTCTACATCTCGGAAGAGACGGTAACCGATTTCGAAACCGCGTGGCGCCTCCAGGACCGCCGCAGCCGCGGTCTCGATCTGCCGCCGGCCATCCGCTCTCCCCTGCTGGTCCAGTACGCGGAAATGGGACGCTTTGGCACCCAGGCCCAGCGCCTGCTGTCACTGTTTCCCAGGCACCAGGTAAAGCTGATTCTCTACGATGACTTTGCCGCCTCACCGCAGCGGATCTATGACGAGGTCATAGACTTTCTCGCCATTCCGCACGACAACCGAACGGAGTTTCCCCGTATCAACGTGAACAAGAGGGCGCGGATGACCTGGCTGCGGCACTTTGCCCATAAACCGCCCCCCGCCGTACGCGAAGTCTATCTCAAGGTCAAACATGCCCTGTGGCCTGAGGGGCTGAATGCGATCAAGCGGAAGGTGGTCCAGCTGAATACCGTCAAGGAGAAGCGGGCGCCGCTCTCGCCGGAGTTCCGGGCGGAGTTGGTCGAGACGTTTCGGGAGGAAGTCGCCCTGTTGTCTCGACTGTTGAACCGGGACCTGAGTCACTGGAGGTAGTGACGGGCTGCTAAAGCCAGTGCTCCAGGCTTCGTCCGATAAGCTCGGACGTCTGGGTGATGTCGCGGCGAAAGTAGTCGGTAAGCTCCTGCCTCAACTGAGTCGGCAGTGAAGGCGCCTGCCGCAAGTTACGGGTCCGTAGCCTCCTCACCCAGTTAGCCGCCGGCCGCGGTATCCAGGGCTGAACCATTGCTTTCACGGCTCTGCTGGTAAGAAGACCTTCCAACACCCGGCTGGCCGGCATCCCCCCCACGTTGTGCGGGGTAGCAAAATCGGGGACGACATTCGCATCCACCCTCAGAAAGCGATACACGTCCTGCACCAGTTGCAGCGGACTGCGTTTCAGATCATCGAACAGAAAAACATGGATCTGCTCGCGAGCGAAAGCATCGTAGTACCGTGACAGCTGCTCGTGATATCTGCTGATCCGCATCCAGTGCGAGTCGGGGCGGGTCCATGCCGCAGCCGCCGATAGATCTCGGGCCGGGTCCAGCCGCCGGCCACGACTCCGCAAGTACATCAGATAGTCGGAATACGCGCGATCGACAGGATGGCGCAGGCCGCAGACGATCCGGGCCGCCGGCAACAGCTCGCGAATTCGGGCGGCAGTCTGGAGGGATTCCAGATAGATCGGCGAGGCCTCTCCGATAGCGCTGGCTCCCCCCGCATCCGCGAAAAGAGCCTCATATGCCGGCAACGACTTCACCGGAAATTGATGGTGCTCCGGATCTCCATAGAGCAGCTGACCTCGAGCATCCAGACCGTAGGCCAGGAAATTGGTTTCCTTTATTGGACTCATGAACACGTCCGGGTGGTCCGCCAGGTACCAGTACAACGCCGTCGTACCCGCCTTGGCAGCGCCGATGATGATGAAATTGGGCAGCATCACGACACCTGGGTCTCGCGTTATCGGGCCAAGACGGCCATCGTAAGTGATGAGATCGTGCGGTGTTGCAACATAGCCCTGCGGGTTTGATGTAGCCAGACAAACTGCTTGCCTCCGGTTCGAGTCTGGCCTACGTTTCGCCCTCCTGTACCCGGGCAGTGTGGCTGGGGCCGGATTCTTCGTAGGTCGGGCAGATCCCCTATGCGCCAATCCAAGCTTTGGATATCGATCCTGATCATCATGATTGTCGGATTGCATGCCGTGCCGGTGCTCTCCTATCAACGCAACCGGCAGACACGGTGGCCGATACTGGCGTGGGCGATGTATGCGAAATCCATTCCGCCGGGACCCGTCGAGATGAGGAGACGGCGGGTGTTCGCGATCACTTCCAGCGGCAGGAAGGAGCTTGTCACGCCATATCTCGCCGGAACCGGCCAAACGAGAAACTCGCTCCGCAACATGTACATCAACTCGATGTGGGTTGGTGACTCGTCGGCAGCCCAACGACTTTTCCGGCGGCTCAATCGCGACCGGAAAGATCCGTTTGTGCAGATTCGGCTGGAGGGAGAGAAGTACACGCTGGTCGGTGATTCGGTGGTGAAGGAGGACTTTCCGGCCGTGATCTACACGGTTGATTCCGCGTCGCCAGGTAGGGGCATGATTCGGTGAAGCGCTGGATCGATCGCTGGAACCGATACTGGTTTCCCACCACGACAACCCGGCGGCTTGCGCTGTGTAGAATCATCGCGGTTGCTGCCCAGCTGGCTTTCTTCCCCTCACTCAAGCCACAGATCAACCTCGTTCTGAAGAACTCGGAATTCATCGACCCCCAGGTGCTGATCTGGCTGATATCGCTAGTCCTACCGCGCCACCTTCTCTTTAACCCCGAGGCACTCACCACGATCTATTGGATCACTATCGCTGCGGGCATCACCGCGCTCGTGGGACTCTTCACTCGAACTTCGATATTCGTTTTTGCGCTGGGACTCTGGTTCTTCATCAGCCACAAGTACTCATATGCAGACGTGCACCACCCGGAGGCGATATTCTCCATCTTTCTCATGACGCTCGCCTTCGCGCCCTCAGGCAACAGCTTCTCGCTGGATGCGCTGCTTCGCCGGCGTCGGTTTCGCGAGGCAAGTGTCTCCCCGGTCTCGCAGGAGATGTCAGACACCGCCATGTGGCCGCTGAAGCTGGCGCACCTCCTCCTCGCGCTCACCTACTTTTCCACCGGGGCAAGCAAAGTGCTGGCAGGAGGTCTGGGATGGATGAATGGCTATACGATACAGATTTATGCCTTCAGTGATGCCTTGGTCCGTAACCGCCCCCTGGGTATATGGCTGGCCCAATATCACACACTCGGCATCCTCCTGGGTGCCTTCACAGTGATGTTCGAGCTGTTCTATTTCGTGTCGCTTCTCCTGCCCCGTCTCGCTCCACTGTTTTTCCTGACCGCCATCGGTTTTCACGTTGGGCTGTTTGTGTTCATGGGCCACCCATTTTTCTCACACATCCTGCTGAATGCCTTGTTGCTGGCTTTCCTCGACCCCAGCTGGCTTCGGGCGCTGCTGAACCGACTCGATCTGCCGCTATCCAAACGGACGGTAACTTCATCGGCTGCCTAGGAAGACTGGGCAGGGCGACCAGCAGCATCTAGGCGGACTGCGCGAACACTCGCACGCTCGTCGGCGAGACGAACACCCGCTGGCCCTTGACGATCCCCAGCTTCTCGACGTGGGCCCGAGCGACATGTGCTTCGATTATCGTACCATCTGCCACGCGGCTCAGCTCCAGCCGCACCACGGGACCAAAGGCTCGTACATGCCGAACGATCGCTTCCATACTCGATAGACCGGACGAAGAAGGCGTCAGCTCGATATCATAGGTTCGTACGTATGCCACAGCGGCCTGATCCGGTGCTTCGGACCACTCGGGCGCTTCCAGCTGGTTCTCTCCGATTTGCACCCGGCCGCGATCCAGACGGCCATGGAAGAGATTGACGTCCCCGAGGAAGCTGTACACAAACGGGGTGGCAGGCTGCTCATAGACCTGTTCCGGGGTGCCGCGTTGCTCGATCTTCCCCTCATTCATGATGACCACCCGGTCCGACACCTCCAGTGCCTCCTCCTGGTCGTGAGTGACGAAGACGCTGGTGACATGCACTTCTTCGTGCAGCCGTCGTAACCAGCGGCGTAGCTCCTTGCGAACCTTCGCGTCGAGCGCTCCGAAGGGCTCGTCGAGCAGGAGAACCTTCGGCTTTACCGCGAGGGCGCGTGCCAGCGCAACACGTTGACGCTGGCCGCCGGAGAGCTCGGAAGGCCTCCGCTGGGACAGCACGTCGAGTTGAACCAGATGCAGCAACCCCATAACCGTCTCATGAATGTCCTTCTCCGGCGGCCGCAGCTTCCGCGGTCGAACCCTGAGCCCGAAAGCCACATTTTCGAAGACGCTCATGTGACGGAACAGGGCGTAATGCTGGAACACGAAGCCTACCTGGCGCTCCCGCACCGGCCGGCTGGTGGTATCCTCGCCGTGAAAGTGAATGGTGCCCTCGTCGGCAGGCTCCAGCCCCGCGATGATCCGGAGGAGCGTGGTCTTTCCCGATCCGGATGGGCCAAGCAGAGCCACCAGTTCGCCCCCGGGGATATCGAGGCTCACATTATCGAGCGCGACGAAACAGCCGAACGCCTTGCGAAGGTTGCGCACTTCGATGCTCATGCTGCGATCCTTTCAGTGGGGCTGATGGGCTCTGCCCGATTGGACATGGCCCGACGCTGCTGCCACTCGACCAGTGTCTTCAAGGCCAGGGTGATGAGCGCGAGGAAGGTGAGCAGGGATGCAACCGCAAAGCTCGCGGCGAAAGCGTACTCGTTGTAGAGGATCTCCACATGCAATGGGAGGGTGTTGGTCTCGCCGCGTATGTGCCCGGAGACTACCGACACCGCGCCGAACTCACCCATCGCGCGGGCGTTGCACAGAATCAGGCCATACAGAAGCCCCCACTTGATGTTGGGCAGGGTCACCCGGAAAAAGGTCTGCCATCCACCGGCCCCGAGAACGATTGCCGCCTCCTCCTCTTCGGACCCCTGCTCCTGCATCAAGGGGATGAGCTCGCGTGCCACGAAAGGCGCAGTGACGAAGGTGGTAGCCAGCACAATCCCGGGTACAGCGAAGATGATCTTGATATCATGCTCCGCCAGCCAGGGTCCGAACCAACCCTGTGACCCGAAAAGAAGGACGAAGATCATGCCCGAGATGACGGGAGAGACGGCGAATGGCAGGTCGATCAGGGTGATGAGCAAGTGCCTTCCGGGGAACTCGAACTTGGCGATACACCAGGCCGCAGCTATCCCGAAGATCAGATTCGCCGGGACGGCGATCGCGGCAACCAGCAGGGTCAGCTTTGCGGCGCTGAGGGCATCGGATTCCGCGATGGCTTCCCAGTAGGTCGGCAGGCCTTTCGCGAACGCCTGTACGAACACCAGCACCAGGGGAAGGACGAGGACCAAAGCCAGAAATCCCAATGCCACCGATATCAGTATCCAGCGAACCCAGCGGGTCTCACCAGTCGCGCGAGTCACGGGGCTGGGCGCGGCAGCCGCCGGTCGGGACAGGACGGCGGTTGTCATTATGCCGCCGCCCGGCGGCGCGCCGCCCACTGGAGCAGGTTGATCGTCAGCAGGAGAGCGAACGAGGCAACCAGCATGACCAGAGCCACCGCCGTGGCGCCGGCATAGTCGTACTGCTCCAGCTTGGTGATGATGAGGAGGGGCACGATTTCGGTCTTCATGGGCATGTTGCCCGAGATGAAAACCACCGACCCGTACTCACCGATGGCCCGGGCAAACGCCAGCGCAAAGCCTGTGAGCAGGGCGGGCGCAACGGTTGGGAAAACGACTTTCGTGAAGGTCTGCCACCGTCCGGCACCGAGGCTTGCGGCGGCCTCCTCCACCTCGACCTCCAGGTCATCGAGCACCGGCTGGACCGTACGCACCACGAACGGCAGGCCGATGAAGCTCAGAGCCACCGTTATTCCGAGCCAGGTGTACGACACCTTGAGCCCTAACGGCTCGAGGTAGCTCCCGATCCAGCCGTTAGATGCGTAGAGCGTCGTGAGGGCGATACCGGCTACAGCTGTCGGCAGCGCGAACGGCAGGTCAACCATGGCGTCTACGACCCGCCGGCCGGGAAAGCGATATCGCACCAGGACCCAGGCCACCAGCAGCCCGAAGACGGTATTGACCAGCGCTGCCACGAACGAAGCGCCGAAGGTAACCCGGTAAGACGCCATCACCCGTGGATCGGTGACCGTGGACCAGAACGCTGCGCCCGAGAGCTCCGCCGTCCGGGTAAACACGGTCGTGAGAGGGAGCAGCACGACCAGGCTGAGGTAGGTGCAGGTGATCCCCAGTGAGAGGCCAAATCCGGGAAGCACGCTCCGCGACTTACTCCGCATGGTCCTGCCTGGTCGAGGTTGTCAGCAAGGTTCAGCGCCCCGGCTGATAGATCTGATCGAACAGAGCCCCGTCGGCGAAGTGGGTAGCATGAGCCTTCTCCCAGCCGCCGAAGACCTCGTCGATAGTGAACAGCGTGATCCTGGGGAATTGCCCTCCATATTTCTCCGCCACCGAGGCCATTCGGGGGCGATAGAAGTGCCGGGCGGCGATCTCCTGGCCAGTCTGGGTGTACAGGTACTCGAGATAGCCCAGCGCCAGGGAGCGGGTCCCATGCTTGGCCACCACTTTGTCGATGATGGCCACGGGCGGCTCCGCCAGGATGCTGGTAGAAGGCACGACTACCTCGAACTTGCCGGGACCCAGTTCCCTGATGGCCAGGAGTGCCTCATTCTCCCAGGCGATCAACACGTCCCCGATCCCTCGTTCTACAAATGTCGTGGTGGAGCCCCGCGCACCGGCGTCGAGCACCGGAACATTCTTGAAGATTCTGGCGAGCAGCTGCCGTGCCGTCGCGTCGCTCCCCCCGGGCTGGCGCAAAGCCCAGCCCCAAGCCGCCAAGTAGTTCCACCTGGCCCCGCCGGAGGTCTTGGGGTTGGGCGTGACCACGGAGACACCAGGCTTGGCCAGGTCTCCCCAGTCACGGATGCCCTTGGGATTTCCCTTCCGAACCAGGAGCACGATGGTCGAGGTGTAGGGCGAGCTGTTGTTCGGGAGCCGCTTCTGCCATTCAGCGGGCAGCGCGCCACTCTTTTCGGCTATCTGGTCGATGTCGTAGGCGAGTGCCAGCGTCACGACGTCGGCCTCGAGACCGTCGATGACCGAACGAGCCTGTTTCCCAGAGCCCCCGTGCGATTGTCTGACCTTCACCTCCTGACCGGTCTTCCCCCTCCAATAGGCGGCAAACTCCTGATTGATATCCTGGTACAGCTCACGGGTCGGGTCGTACGACACGTTGAGGAGCGTGACTGGCTTCGTCTGCGCCGGAAGCGCCCCCGCAGGCGTGGCCCCAAGGAGCAGAGTAAGAGCAAGAATCTTCATGACTGCTTCCTAGAACGAAGTTTGGAATCGCGAGATCACGGCGTTCTCGGGCTCCCGGTCCCCGGTAGCGGCACCGCCCGTAAACGTGGTGCGCTCATAGTTCACCGCGATCTTGACTGCTCGCGTAAAGTGCCAGTTGACACCAATACCCCAGGACTCGGCCTTCTGAGCGCTCGCAGTAGCGGTGGCGTAGGTGGGGAATGATGCCGCATCCAGCGCCAGCTCTCCGTAGCGAGCCACAACCTCGAGTGCGCCGAAGCCACCCTCCTTGAGATCGAACGGCTTCCTGGGAGTGGGACTCCGGAAGCCCGCTTTCTCCCCCGTGAGAAAGAAGGAGCCGGTTGTTCCCCACGCGGTGTGCTCGAGCTCGGCGGTGACCCCAGCCTGGGTGACCTCGTTGCGCGAGATCACGTACTCGCCCAATAGGCCCAGGGGGCCGGTGTAGAAGTAGCCCTGCGGCGAGAGCCTGGTTCGCTTGCCATTGGCGAAAACGTTGCTCGCCGGCGTCGTGGAGCTGGTGTGGTAACGAAACAAGGTTTCCTGGCCAGGGGTGCGGTATGAAGGAAGGCCCGGTGCTGTGGTTGAGCCCCGCTCGAATCCAGTGCTTCCCGCAACACCGACGCCAAGTCCGCGAAGAGTTCCGTTCTTGAAGGGTTGCACGAAAAGCCGGCCGGCGAAGTCCTTCGCGTTGCTCAGGTCGTCTCCACCATTTGCGAGGTCGGGGACGCCGTTAAAGACGCCGACCTGATAGGCGAAGAGCCCTTGCGAGATGTCGCCAGCGATCTGGAGACCGACATCGCGGCTGGGGACCAGATTGGTCGGTAGCCCCCGCTCGGCGAAGGCGATGTCGGTAGCAGACTGGAGTCGCTCCAGCCCGAGGGGTGGCTTGTACTTGCCGGCCCGAACGGTGAACTGCGGTGCAAACTTGCCATCCCAGTACGCATCGAAGATGGCCGGCGAGGCCCCCCCGAAGTCGGGCATCAGGCGGAAATCGAAGTACTGTCCGACCGTGGCCTCGACGATCGGCCGGGCTCGGCGGATCAGAAGATTGTCCAGGCCGCCAACGGTTTCAGTGCTGGGAAAGAGACGTCCGTCGCTCTGGAAGTAGCCCCGGAACCGCAGCAGATACCTTCCGTCCGCGGACTTGAGGCTAAAGCCGTCTTTGGCGCTTGCCGTCGCCGTCACCTTCTCTTTCGCCGCGGCCGTGGCGCTATCGGCGGCAAGTTCCCGAAGCCGCTGCAGGATCCGAAGTTGCTGATCCAGGTCAGTCATCCGTCCTTCCAGTGACTGCACCACAGTGCCGGAGGACTCCGACTGTTGCGCCATAGCGCGCGGCGCCATGGCAAAGACTCCGCTGATCAGGGTGAGTCCAGCAATCCTTGCCGCCGCAATCATGTTCACATCTCACTAAGAGTGGCCAACGGTCAATCCGGCTACGTTGATCCTATATACCCTATCTGGTTACTAGAGTAAAGGGGCAAGCCGACGCCGTCTTTGGAGGGGTGTGTTTTAGCGGGCTCGGACGTGTGGGATCAAGCGATCCACCTTGCGGCGGAGCGAAGCTTCGGTCGGAGTCAGGCGATCCACCTTACGGCGGAGTGAGGCCAGGCTGGTACCGTCGAGTACCTTGGCGGTTGCGTCGCGGACTTCCTTCATGGCCAGTCGCACGCCGCAGACGGCCTCGTTGCGGCAGTCGGCGCAGCGCACATAGGCCGTCTGGCTGGCGCAGGGTACCGGCGCAAGCGGGCCGTCGAACATGCGGACGATCTGTCCGAGATAGATATTGGCCGGATCCCGGGCGAGGAGATACCCGCCGCCCTTCCCTTTCCGGCTTTGAAGGACGCCGTTGTTCTTGAGCCCCAACAGGATGAACTCGAGGAACTTGGGAGGGATCTGCTCGGCTCGTGCGAGGTCAGCGATTCGCATCGGCTCGCCGTGCTGATGATCGGCGAGCCGGAGAAGAGCTTTGATGGCGTACTTGGCTTTTTTCGACAGCATGCCGCTTACATGTACCCGTCACGGCGCAGCGTCTCGAGGCCACCGCCGCCTTCCTTGTCCTGTGCCCGACCGGACCGCTCGGCGATGTTCACGAACTTGCCGGACTTGAGCTCCACGATGATGTCGTCCACGTTCGCCGCATCGGAATGGACCGGGTTGGTGCAGGTGTAGCAGCCGAGGGAGCGGTACCGCTGCCCGGTGCCCTGGTTGTAGTACAGTGAGACCGTCGGGATCTCCTCCCGGCGTATGTACTCCCAGATGTTGAGCTCGGTCCAGTCCAGGAGCGGATGGATCCGCAGGTGTGTCCCGGGGGCGAACTCGGTCTTGAACTGATTCCAGAACTCGGGCGGTTGATCGCCCACATCCCACTGAGACTGGGTGCTGCGGGGCGAGAAGTAGCGCTCCTTGGAGCGGCTGCCCTCTTCGTCGGCACGAACACCCACGATGACACCGGTGAACGGTTCGGTATTTCGATCGAGCTCGTACACCTTCTTGGTGTGATTGAGCCGATACCGGGGCCACTCACCACTCAGGGTATGCTTGAGCGCGTCGGTCTTCAGAGCCTTGCAGCACGCTATCCGGTCTATCGCCCCGTCGGGATACGTCCGCTTTTCCTCCAGCGCCTGCCGGTTCTGACCGTAGATCATGGTCAGATTCCATTCGAGCGCCAGGCGATCCCGGTATTCGATCATCTCCGGGATCTTGTAGGACGTGTCGATATGGATCAGCGGAATTGGCACGTGTCCGAAGAACGCCTTCCGGGCCAGCCAGAGAAGGACGGTACTGTCCTTTCCAATCGACCAGAGCATCCCCAGATTCTTGAAGTTGGCGTACGCCTCCCGGAGAATGTGCACGCTCCGGTTTTCCAGCTGGTCGAGATGGTCCATTCCGGCTGACATCAGAATCGTTCTCCAAAGAGCTTCAGCACCTTGGCCACACTTTCATCAACGCTCGAGACGCGAGTGTCGAGCGTCAGCTCGGCGTGCTCGGGTGGCTCGTACGGGTCGTCGATGCCGGTAAAGTTCTTGATCTCTCCGCGGCGAGCGCGGGCGTAGAGGCCTTTGACGTCACGCCGCTCACACTCCTCCAGCGGCGTGGACACATAGATCTCCGCGAAGTTGCTGCACAGCTTCCGAATGAAGTCGCGAGACTCGCGATAGGGCGAGACGAACGACCCCACGACCGCCACACCATGCGCCGCCAGCCGGCTGGCCATATAACCGGTTCGGCGCAGGTGCTCTTCACGATCAGCCCGCGTGAAGCCGGTATTGGGAAAGACATCCCGGAGCGCATCCCCATCGATGTATTCCACATCGATCCCCTGTTGCACCAGGGCCTGGTGGACCCGCATAGCGATAGTACTCTTGCCCGATCCGGACAATCCAGTGAACCATAACACTGGTGCGGAGCCCCCGGTTCCGCGATCTCGCGCCATCAGTCCCGGTCTCCGGACGGCACACGAAGCCTCACAGACCGATGATGAAGC
>DATFFX010000139.1:0-5899 GCA_035249825.1 Gemmatimonadales bacterium
ATGCAGGCGCTTTCGCGGCTCTGCCGGGAACGGGGCGATCCTCCGGCGGCTCGACGTGCGATCGGCCGGGCCCAATGCAATGATGCGTACTGGCATGGTGTGTTCGGCGGGTTGTATCTCCCTCATCTGAGAGAGGCAATCTGGCGCAATCTGGCTCAGGCAGAGCTGGAGCTCCGTCGGGGCGAGGGGCTCAACGTGGAGGTGCTGGACCTGGATGCAGATGGGCATGAGGAGATCTGGATACACTCGGACCAGTTCTCCGCGCTCATCAGCCCGCGGCGGGGAGGCTCGATCGAGGAGTACACCGTCTTCAGTAGCGGCATCAACTACGCCAATACGCTCACGCGCCGGCGGGAAGCGTATCATGACACGGCGCTGGAGCATCAGTCAAACGCCGACTCGACCAATGAGGATGGTGCGGCCAGCATTCATGACATCGAAGCCGGATTGCGTCTCGACCGCCGCCCACCGTCCGACGCTGATCCGAGATCGCTCTTCGCGGAGCGGGTACTCAGTAGCGAGCTGAGCCTCGATCAGTATGCGCACGGGGACTACTGGCCGGTAAAATCGTGGGCCCAACTTCCCTGCAACTACACGATCGAGCGAAAGTCAGACGGGATCGAAGTGGTCTGCTCATTCCTCGGCGGAGCCTCCGGGATCGTCGCCCTCGAGAAGCTGATTGCGTTCGCTTCCGACGGCTGCATTACGGTCAGGTACACTTGGGATGCTTCCGCCGGCCAGGAGGACGACTTTTTCACGACTGAGCTTTCACTTTTCGCGCCGCTGGAACTCCGGCCGGAACCCAGCGCCGACGTCTGGACCTTCTCTATCGAGACAGTGGCGAAGTCGGAGCGCGGACTCGATCATACCCGGCAGGGAGACTCTGTGACGTTGCGGTGGCCCGTTCGCCTGGGTGAGGCGGTCGTCGAGCTGGTGCCCGCGAACCGGACTCTCACAGCTCACTCCGGGGTGGAGTGAGCCGAACGGAAGGCGTACGGGGAGATCCGGACGCGGTCATCATCGGCTCGGGACCGAACGGCCTGGTAGCGGCTTGTATGTTGGCTCGCGCGGGGCTCGATGTTCTGGTGCTCGAAGCGCACCCGTCGCGCGCGGGTGGCGCAGTTGGTTCGGAGGAGGCGACCCGTCCCGGCTTCGTCCACGATGTTGGGGCAGGATTCTTTCCCTGGGGTTCGCTCAGTCCGGCTTTCCGTAACTTGCCGCTCCTGGAGCACGGCCTGCGCTGGCGGTGGGCCGATTTTGAGAGTTGCCACCCCGCTCCAGACGGCAGCTATGCCTGCATCGCTCGCGACCACGATCGCACGGCCGAGCATTTCGGCAGCCCAGCCGATGGTAAACGCTGGCGCCGCGCTGCGATCTGGTATGCCTCCATTGAACCAGCCGTCATCGACCTGCTGCTGCGCTCCTTTCCTGCCCTGGGAGCAGCCGTCCGCCTGGGCCCGGCTCACCTCGCACGACTCGCGAGTGTCTTTGCGTCGAGCGGCCGCGGGCTCTCGGAACGCTGGTTTACCAGCGCGGCGGCGCGCCGGGTACTTCCCAGCCTTGCACTGCATGTAGACGTCGGACCCGATGATCGGTTCGGTGCCGCGCTCGGCTTCATGCTCGGCATGACGGCAACGACTGGGGGCTATGCCGTACCCGAAGGCGGCGCGCGATGGATCACCAACGCCCTGGTTGGTTGCCTGCAGTCCTACGGCGGTCGGGTGAGGCTGGGCGCGCGGGTGCACCAGATAGTGGTTCACGGGGGCCGTGCGGCGGCAGTTCGTATTACCGGTGGCGAGGAGATCGCGGCCCGCGTCATTCTCGCCGATACCGATGTGGCGGCGCTCCTTCTGGACCTCGTCGGACGTCAACATGTGCCGGCCAGGGTCGCGGACTTCGTGCGTCATTATCCGCGAGGTTGGGGAACACTGAAGGTGGACTGGGCCCTGGACGGCGCGGTCCCCTGGTCGGTTGAGGCTGCGCGCGCAAGTGCCGTGGTCCATGCAGGCGATAGCGTGGACGACCTTTCACGGTTCACAGCTGCGGTGCGTGCCGGCTCGCTTCCTAACCATCCCTACGTTGTGATCGGCCAGCAGAGCCTGGCAGATCCTACTCGTGCGCCGCCGGGTTGTCACGCATTGTGGGCGTATACCCGCGTCCCGTCCCTGATCGAAGGCGGGTGGGCGGCGCAGGCGGAGAGGCATGCCGATCGTATCGATGCCCGGATCGAAGAGCTGGCGCCGGGGTTCCGCAGCCTGATTCTGGCTCGCCGCGTCGTCTCGCCAGATCAGCTTCAAGCGATGGACGCAAACCTCGTTGGCGGTGACCTCGGCGGCGGGTCGAACGCGTGGCACCGGCAGCTCCTCTTTCGGCCGGTGTTCCCGTACTTCCGCTACAGGATGCCGGTTGATGGTCTCTACCTATGCTCGAGCTACGCGCATCCCGGCGCTGGCGTGCACGGCATGTGTGGATTCAATGCGGCGGAACGCGTGCTCAAAGATCTCGCCTGAAGCAGGATTGAGCACTCAGTAATGCACCACTGCACAACTGGCCCGCCTCTTGCCTTTGAAGGTGGTACCCCGTCACCAGGTACCGCCCATGTTCTGGAACAGCCCGAGACAGCCTGTCGGAACGCAATTCGTCATCGCGCTTTGCGGAAGCCTGGCGATCGCGGCCTGCTCCTCGAAGTATGCAGCGGTCCCCGCTCGGCTCGACCTGGCGCCGTATGGACGGGTGGCAGTCGTAGCCTTCTCCACCGACGAAGCGAACAGTGTCATGAGTTCGCTTGCGACCCAGCGATTCGCCGAAGCGTTATTGAGGAGTCAGTCAGGCATCGAGCTTCTCGAGCTCGGCGAAGCAGATTCCACTCTGAAAGGTTTACAGGCTCGCCGCGACGCTGCAGCTCTGGCCCAGGCGCTAGGCCGTGACAAGAACGTCCCCGCGGTGTTCGTAGGCCATCTCAAAGTCTCCGGGGTCAAACCGCGCGGAAAGGTCAGCATGTCCGGGGTAAACGTCAGAGCGGCGGTGTCCGCCGAGCTCACGGTCAGCTTGCTTTCGACGAAGACCGGCGGGACGGTATGGCGCTCGAGCTCGGCGGCTAATGGGACAGTCGGCCGAATCGGCTTATCGGGCTCTCTGCCCTCGATTGCGATGCGGGACAAGGAGGAGGCGTATGGGGAGATGGTGAGCCAGCTGGTAACGAATGTAACCCAGGATCTCCGGCCCACCTGGGTGAAGCAATAGCGCGCAGTCCACTCCTCTTTCCCATTTCCCAGCGCCGGCTATCATCTCCGCCAGGCGGCTTCAGACATCGGAATCATGCACCACCCGCCGGCTCCCGCCGCACTGTGAGACATTCCGCCTGCTCTCATCCATTGCACTTACTTCGTATAGAAAGCTGGAGGAAACGCTTGATCAGAGCCGGGCGTACTCGTGTACCGTCCGCTCGCTGATCACATCGCCGGTGTGGCGGATGCCTTTGGGCTCGATCAGCATGAGGTGGACCTCGTTGCGGGCGACTGGCCGGTGCTCCACACCTTTCGGAATGACAGCCATCTCGCCGGGCCCGAGAACAAGCTCGCGGTCGCGAAGCTCGATCGTCAATTCTCCGTTGATCACGATGAACAGCTCGTCCTCCTCCGCATGCTGGTGCCAGACGAACTCACCCTGGACCTTGGCCAGCTTCACGTGACTATCGTTCAGATCCGCCACGATCTTGGGACTCCAGTGATCGCTGAAGCGGCCGAACATCTCCTCAATGTTGATCTTTGTAACCATACACCTCCTTAACTTGGACGCTCGGGTCGGCCGGGGGCAATCCGTTTCTCGGCTCTGCCTTTCACATATGCATACGTAGCCCGGATCTGTTCCGGGCTCATGATCGTCTTGAATGCGGGCATGCCCCGGTCAGGGCGCCCCTCGCTCACAACAGTGACGAATTCTCCTTCGGATCCAATCGGACCACCGGGCCCGAGCGAGATCAGCAGGTTGGCCGCGACGGGGTTGGGCAAGACGTCCTGGCCATGGCATCGGGCGCAGTTCACACTGTACTGCCTCCAACCTTCGTACTCGGCCTGGCTGACCGTCAGTTCCGCCTGTCCTCCGGGCTGCCCAGCCGGCTCCGGTGCACCGGCTGGAGGTGTGTCGCGTTCAGCTTCGGCAGATGTTGTTACCGGGGGCGTAGCGGCAGCTGGCTCCTGCTCCTGATTCGCGAGGGTGTCAGCTGTAGCGCTCGAATCAGCTGGTGCATTGGTGGGACTCCCGGAATCCACAGGGGCTGCGGCTGTGCCTTCGCTGCCCCGCGAACCCCCAGTGCAGCCGGTCAATAACAGCCCGAGAACCAGCAGCGTCGATCTCCTCATGAGGCGAGTCCCCTCTCCAGTCAGCTCTCCGGCTTCACTGCCGGGCGCCCGGGTCGAATTTTCCCATCGCTACGGCCCTTCACGTAGGCATGTATTGCCTCGATCTTGTCCATCTCCAGGCCAAGGGGGCACCAGGCGGGCATTCCCTTCGCTGGGCGGCCGGCACACACCGTCTGGACGAAGAGCTCCTTGGTGTTGATAGGACCGTTGGGCTTGAGGGACGTCACCAGATGGGGGGCAATCGTGGTCCCCATGACGTCCTCACCATGGCAGCGGGCACAATTCAGGTTGTACTGTTTCCAGCCGTCATACACCTGCTGCGATACCGTGTCGAGCGGAGCACTGTGGTAGGCATCGCGCAGGGGCGCATTGGCTGGCGCGGTCTCCGCCGCTTGAGCTGGTGCCTCGGGCGAGGGCGTGGCCGCGGTTGCGGTGTCTGCCGGGGGCGTAGCAGCCGTTCCAGTGTCCGCAGCTGGCCTGGTCGTCGCTGCAGTGTCGCCTGAGGGTGCCGCTGCTACCGCGGTCTCGGGCGGCGTGTCCGCTGGAGCACGGGCAGGGGCTGGTGGACGAGCCGCCCGTTTGGGAGCGGGAGCAGTCCTCTTGACCGGCGCAGTATCAGTCGGAGTAGCGGTAGCGACTTTCGTGGGCTGCGGTGTTGAGTCACGCGGAACCGCGGCGCTGTCAGTACCGGCTGCCGGGCCAGCGGCAGACGCTGTTCCGGATGTTTCCTGTGAAACCGGGGCAGGCGCACCACTCTGCACCCCTTCTCCCTGAGGTCTGCTGGTGTCCCGGTCTCCGCAAGCGAGGAACCCTGCAGCAAGCGCGATGCTCAGCAAGGGGAAGCTTCGACGACCACCTCTCATTAGGCTCATTCCTTTCTGATTAGGGCCCGAGAGGGCCGAGTCCGCAAGCCAAAGATCGTGTCTCTGATCAGAATGCTAGGTGACGTAGGTCACGACTCAAAGTGATGACTCTCATTGGACGGGGAATTATTATCCGCCATGACCGAATCCGCTGCCAACAACGTGACGCTCGGGATGGTGCAGATGAGCTGCACCGATGATCCCCAGGCGAACATGAAGAAGGCCATCGAGGGCATCCGCACCGCGGCTGGGCGTGGTGCCCAGATCGTCTGCCTGCAGGAGCTGTTTCTCAGTCCGTATTTCTGCCAGACGGAGGACCATGCTTTCTTCGGCCTGGCAGAGCCGGTGCCCGGCCCCTCCACGAATACGCTGGGTCAACTGGCGGCCGAACTCGGCGTGGTGATCGTTGCCTCGTTATTCGAGAAGCGAGCCGAGGGCTTGTATCACAATACTGCTGCTATCATCGATGCGGACGGCCGTTTCATCGGTAAGTACAGAAAGATGCACATTCCCGATGACCCGCAGTATTACGAGAAGTTCTATTTCACGCCCGGAGATCTTGGCTTTCGGACCTGGGATACGCGGTTCGGCCGCATCGGCGTACTGCTCAGCTGGGACCAGTGGTACCCTGAGGCCGCCCGGCTGACGGCGATGAGTGGTGCGCAGATTCTCTTC
>DATFFX010000140.1:0-4636 GCA_035249825.1 Gemmatimonadales bacterium
GCCTCGATTCAAGGCATGGAGTATGGCCAGAAGGTTCTGCGCAATGGCACCAGCATCTCACTGCACCCCGCCGGCCACATCCTCGGCTCCTCTCAGGTGCGAATCGAGCACGGCGGCGAGGTCTGGGTCATCTCGGGAGACTACAAGACCGACCCTGATCCAACTTGTACTCCATTCGAGCCGATTCGTTGTCATACCTTCGTGACAGAATCGACCTTCGGGCTGCCGATTTACCGTTGGCCCAGCCAATCGCTGGTGTTCCAGGAAATCAACGACTGGTGGCGAACGAACGTCCGGGCCGGCCGGACGAGCCTCCTGCTCGGCTATGCTCTGGGAAAGGCCCAGCGCCTGTTAGCCGGGCTCGATCCCGCCATCGGCCCGATCCTCACCCATGGCGCAGTGGAGCGCATGACGTCAGTCTATCGAGAGAGTGGCATCGATCTTCCGCCTACCCGCTATGCTGGAGCGGCGAACAGCCGGGCCGATGCCACCGGGGCCATCGTGATTGCACCTCCATACGCCGATGCGTCGATCTGGTCCCGCCGATTCGGTGATCACTCCACCGGCTTCGCCTCAGGCTGGATGATGGTCCGGGGAACGAGGAGACAGCGCTCGGTCGATCGCGGCTTCGCACTCTCGGACCACGTAGACTGGCCCAGTCTCATGGCCGCGATCGAGGCCACCGGCGCAGGAACGGTGTGGGTCACGCACGGCCACACCGGGCCAGTCGTACGGTGGCTGGGGGAGCGGGGCCTGAGTGCAATGGCCGTCGCCACCAGATTCGAGGGTGAGCGGGCCGAGGTGCTGGAACAGACGACCCCTGAGGAGGATCAGGTAGAGATGTGAGAGCATTCGCCAAGCTTTACACCGCCCTCGACGAGACCACCTCTACCACGGAGAAGGTTGCCGCGCTGGTGGCCTACTTCACCGCTGCTCCACCCGCCGACGCCGCCTGGGCGGTGCATTTCCTGATCGGACGAAGGCCCAAACGCCTGGTCTCCTCCGCCAAGCTCAGAGTCTGGGCGGCTCAACAGGCGGGCATTCCCGACTGGCTGTTCGAGGAGAGTTACCAGGCCGTGGGTGACCTGGCGGAGACAATCACGCTGCTGCTGCCCCCAGGCGGCAGCTCGAGTGAGTTACCGTTGTCCCATTGGGTGGAGGAGCGGCTCCTTCGACTCCGGGGTGAAGATGAGCCGTTCCAACGGGAGATGATGCAGCGGAGCTGGAGCGAGCTGGACAACCACGAGCGCTTCGTGTGGAACAAGTTGATTACCGGGAGCTTTCGGGTAGGCGCCTCCCAACAACTCGTTACCAGAGCGCTGGCGGGAATGAGTGGTGTGCCGGAGGGTGTCCTGTCCCACAGGCTCATGGGCGCATGGGAGCCGACCGCTGATTTCTTCCACCGGCTGACCGCAGCCGATACTCGCGACGCAGACCTGAGCCGGCCCTATCCCTTCTTTCTCGCGCACCCGCTGGAGGCAGACCCCGCCTCGCTGGGCGATACCAGCGACTGGATCGCCGAGTGGAAGTGGGATGGAATTCGCGCCCAGCTCATTCGCCGGGCCGGCCGGACGTTCCTCTGGTCTCGCGGGGAGGAGCTGCTGGCCGGACGATTTCCCGAGATCGAAGATTCCGGCACGCTGCTCCCGGACGGGACCGTCATAGACGGCGAGCTGCTACCCTGGGCGAATGGAGCGCCACTGCCGTTCGGCCAGTTGCAGCGCCGGATCGGGCGCAAGGTCGTGGGTCGAAAGATTCTGGACGATGTGCCCGTGACTCTCGTCGCCTACGATTTGCTGGAAGATGCGGGAGAGGACATCCGGCCGCTCCCGCTCCGGGATCGCCGCAGCCGCCTCATGGCGTTGCTTGGAACGGTGCCGGCCGGGCGGTTGGTGCTATCCGCTGCTGTGTCCGCTCCGAGCTGGGAGGAGGTGGCCGCCGCTCGGGACGCGGCGCGCGATGTGGGGGCCGAGGGGCTCATGCTCAAGCGACTATCGTCGGCGTACGGGGTGGGGAGACGCCGGGGCGACTGGTGGAAGTGGAAAGTGAACCCGCTGACTGTCGACGCGGTGCTCCTCTATGCCCAACCCGGGAGCGGCAAACGGGCGGGTCTTTATACCGACTACACCTTCGGAGTGTGGGAAGGGAACCACCTGGTGCCATTTGCCAAGGCATACTCGGGTCTCACCGATGAAGAGATCCGGAAAGTAGACGCTTTCGTGCGCCGGCATACTCTGGAAAAGTTCGGCCCCGTGCGAACGGTACAGCCGGAGCTGGTGTTCGAGCTGGCTTTCGAGGGGATTCAGCGGTCCTCCCGCCACAAGTCGGGGATCGCGGTGAGATTCCCCCGAATGGTCCGCTGGCGGACCGACAAGAAGGCGGAGGAGGCGGACACGATTGAAACGGTCAGGGGGCTGCTCGATACGGTGAGAAGTGAGAGGTGACAAGTGAGAGGGTTGTCGCCCTGAGCGCAGCGAAGGGGCCGACGCTCGACCTCCGGAGATCTCTTCATGTACTCGATCGAGGCATTCGTTCGATCCAGCAGATGGCCGCGGGCGGACTGGGCTCGGTTCCTTCGCATTCGCTCAGGATGACACACTGATCCGCTCCCTGTTCACCGCTCACCGTTCACCGTTCACCGTTGCTTTATTGCGCATGCCGAAATTCATCTGCACCACCTGCGGTGTCCAGTACGCCCAGTCAGCGATCCCGCCAGAGCACTGCGCGATCTGTGAGGACGAACGGCAGTACGTCGGGATCGGTGGACAGAAGTGGACCACCCTCGAGGACATGCAGGGCACCTACCGGAATCAGCTTGATGTCGAGGGGCCGGAGCTGATCAGTCTCGCCACGGAGCCCAGGTTCGCAATCGGCCAGCGTGCGATCCACGTGCGGGCGGCAAGTGGCGGCCTGCTCTGGGACTGCATCAGCTTCATCGATGATCGCAGCGTCGGGGCGGTGCAGGCACTCGGCGGCGTCTCTGCGATCGCGATTTCGCATCCCCACTACTACTCCTCCATGATCGAGTGGAGCCGCGCGCTGGGCGACGTGCCGGTCTATCTCCACGCGTCCGATGGCGAGTGGGTCAAGCGGCCCCACCCGGCCATCACCTTCTGGCAAGGGGAAACTCACGAGCTGTCCACCGGGCTCACCCTCATCAGATGCGGCGGCCACTTTCCCGGTGGCACCGTGCTCCATTGGAGTGGCGGCGCCGGCGGCAAAGGCGTGTTACTGACGGGCGATGTCATTCAGGTGGGGCAGGACCGCAAGACCGTGAGTTTCATGTACAGCTACCCCAACTACATCCCGCTCAACGCCCGGTCGGTGCGCAGAATCGTGGATGCTGTCGAGCCGTTCGACTTCGACCAGATCTACGGGGCCTGGTTCGGTCAGAACATCCTGAACGATGCCAAACAGGTACTCCGCTACTCGGCCGACCGCTACATCGCTGCTATAAGCACTGACGACTAAGCTCCCCAGCTTGCCACGGATGACCCGGAGCAACTGCCGGATTGCTCAGTCTGCAGGATGCCACTGGCAAATGGGTTGTGGGTCACAGCACACCAATGAGGTCTCAATGGGCCAGGACTCAGCAGGTGTGTTGTTGAACAAAACCCGGGTCGGTGAAGCAGGAGCGTTTCGCATTCCAGGAGCGATCCGGCAGTTGCTCCCGATTCATCCGTGGCCGCCGTTCTGATCTGCGTTCATCTGCGGCTACTTTTGGTCGATGGCAGAGTCCCCCGTAGCTGGCGACAATATCCTCGACGAGCGACCCACGCGCCACGGGAGTGCGCTCGCCGTAGACCTGCGGCGTGCGCGCGCCATAGCGAGGCGAGCGGAACGCGCTGGGCGGGCTGCTCCGTCGCCACCGACGCCGCGGGCACAGCGCATCATCGAGTGCGCCGGCCGGGAGCCGATCGACTGCGTCCGGGAATGGTTCGCCACCGAGAGATGGCAGCCGTTTCCGTTTCAGGAGGAGGTCTGGCGAGCCTACCTCGCGGGCGAGAGTGGATTGATCCACGCCGCCACCGGCACCGGTAAGACCTACGCTGCCTGGCTTGGACCTGTTCTAGAATGGCTCGCGAACTATGGGCCGTCTCCCCCCCGCCGCCCCGCTGCCCCGCTGACCGTTCTATGGATCACTCCGCTCAGAGCTCTGGCAGCGGACACGGAGGATGCGCTCCGCGCGCCAGTCGAAGATCTTGGCCTCCCGTGGACGGTCGAATCGCGCACCGGTGACACTCCGCCCGGCATTCGAGCGCGCCAAAGCCGTCGTCTTCCCAGCGCCCTGGTCACCACACCCGAGAGCCTCGCGCTCCTGCTCAGCCGCACCGATGCCGCCACGCTCTTCCAGCATCTGGAGCTGGTGGTGGTGGACGAATGGCACGAGCTCATGGCTTCGAAACGGGGGGTGCAAACCGAGTTGGGATTGGCCCGGCTTCGTCGCTGGCGTCCCACGCTCCGCACCTGGGGGCTTTCCGCCACCCTCGGCAATCTCGATACAGCCCGGGACACGCTGCTGGGCGTCACTCCGGATGGCGCGGCGCACGGCGGCCGGATCATTCGCGGGTTGGTACCCAAAGCGCTCGACGTGGACTCCCTGATTCCAGAGACGATCGAGCGTTTCCCCTGGTCC